>JANWYM010000222.1 GCA_025055355.1 Abditibacteriales bacterium | reverse complement strand
CGCACCGCCCGATGACGCGGCAGGATTGCATCCTGAAGTTGGGACAGGAGATTGTGGACAACTATCAGGTGCGCAACCACCACGTTTACGAGAACCTCGCCTATCTGGGCAAGACGCAATACAACACGCCCATCTTTGTCAACCGCGATTTCCTGACCGCCGATGTCAAGGTCTGCGTGGGCAGCATCAACCCCCATGGTGGACCGGGGTTCGGCGGGGGGGCAAAGCTGGTGCTGCCGGGCGTAGCGGGGATTGAGAGCCTTTACAACAACCACCGCAGCGACATCCCCCCGCATGGTGGGTTGAACGAGGTGGACGACAATGCGATGCGCGCGGATATGGAGGAGTTTGCGCGTCGGGCGGGGCTCACCGCTATCGTCAACGTCGTCGTCAACGAGAAGCGCGAGATTGTCGCCTGCGTCGTGGGCGACGTTGTGGCGGCGCACCGCGTCGGCGTTGGCTTGGCGCGAGAGGTGTTCGCCACACCTGTCCCGCGGGGTTGGGACGTGGGCGTGTTCAGCACTTATCCCAAAGACGTCGAATGGGTGCAGGCGGGGATGGCGTTCAACGTCTGGCACTCCGCTCAAGAGCCGATCGTCCACGCCAGCGGCACCATCGTGTTGGCGTGCGCGTCCAGTGAGGGGGCGGGCTATCATTCGCTCTACGGACCGGAGATGCGGCTGGGCGCCTCACGCGGCAGCATGAAACACCCCTTCGGCAACCGCCACTTCATCATCTTCTCGCCCAACATTAACCAGTTCGACCTCAACCCCGCCACGCGCGCTGACGCCGTGCTGTGCCGCACCTGGGCAGCCGTCGTCGCGGAGTTGCGAAAGCGTCACGGCACGGGAACGAAGGTCGCAGTATTTCCCTGCGCGGCGATCCAGTTGGCGGTGTGAGAGCCTGACGCAGTGCCTTCCCTATCTTTCGCATTGCGCTTAGAGCCTCTCCAAAAACCGCGCAGCGCCGACATCCCTGCGCTCCGTTCAGGGCAGGCTCTGTCGGCACGATGCAGGCAAAACACCTGCGCTACATTTCGAGAAGAGGGGTGCGACATGACAGAAGTTGCCGACGTTCTTTCCTGCGTGCTGCCGGCGTTGGCGATGGGGTTAGGCTGGGGCATTCGGGGGCAGTTCGGTCATCAGTCCGGGGCGATGGTGCCGGGGGCGATGGTCGGTCTCGCTCTGGCGCTGACGGGAGCGCGGGAGATGTCGCCTGCGGAGGCTGTGCGCTTGGGCGCAGTGGGCGCGCTGGCTTGCTCCGTCGGTGGCTTGATGACCTACGGGCAAACCCTGGGGCTGGTTCACGGTATTCCCCGTTCCCCAACCTATTGGTGGGGGCTTTTGGGCACGACGGTGAAGGGCAGCGTTTGGATTGGCTTGACCGGTGCTTTTTTGGGCATGGCGGGCGGGGGCGTGGAATATCGGCTTTTTGAGTTGCTGCTGCTGGTCGTGGGGTTAGCCATTTTGACGGCGGCGGGCATTCGACTGGTGAACCGACCGCACGACCCGCCCCGTGCCCTGCCGAAAATTTACTTCTCCAAAGCCTCCGACCCCAAGCCCCGACCGGAATACTGGGGTGGGTTGTGGTTCGCGCTGTTGGGGTTGCTTGCCTACCTCGCCTTCGTGCGCAGCGACCGCTTCGCCGTCGGGCTGAGTCTGTTCGGCATCGTGGGGGGAGGCATTGGCTTCAGCGTCGGGGAGATGCTTCAGGCGTGGGGCATCCACGCGCGCCCGTTCGGAGAGAAGGCGCAGCGGTGGATGGACTGGTGGAAGGTCATGGAGGTGACTTTCGGCGCTGTCGCCGGTCTGTCGCTGGGTCTGGGATGGCGTCTGCTGGAACCTGGGGCTGAAAGCATGTTGGCGCAAAAGCCTGCTTTGCCAATGGCGTGGGAGGCAGCGATGATAGCCGTCTGGATGCTGTGGTTGGCGCCTGCCGAAGGGGGCTGGCAAGCGGGCAGGAACCTCTGGCGCGCGCCGTTTGCGGTGTTATTGCTCCCGTTCATCGGCGTCTTCTTTGGGGCGGTCACCCCGGCTTTCGTTCTGCTGCCGATGCTCACGTGGGTCTCTGGGGACAACGTGGTGGCTCAATGGAGCCGCCACGAAAACCTCGTCTCGCCTGTTGTTGCTTGGTGCGGGCTGGCGGCGTTGACTGCGTTGACGGGGTGGCTGGCGTGGCGATGGGCGGTTGTGCCGGTGGAGGCATCGGCTTGGTTAGTGGCGACCGCATGGATTCAGACCGCTCTCACGGTGTTATTTGTCTTAGGCAGGCGCGCCGTCATCTACCCCGATAAACCCGGCGTTTTAAATCGGCTGGCCGCACTCGGGGCAGGCTTAACGGTGGAGGTCATTTTCGTCATTATGGCGGTATTGTTGACGGCGTTCCTCACCATCAGATAACGACACCGAAGAGACGTAACGCGGTGTGCGAATTTTGCTGGGTTCAGTCGCGTGCGCAGCCACCACACAGTGGTCATTCTGGACTGCTGCCATGCGGGCACAGGCACCAAGCTATTTGATGAACCGACTGTCTTTCCTTTGTTCCTCTCGCTACCCGGTGCGGGTCGAAGCCGCCCCGAGGAGGCTTCGCCGTCGGGGATGGGGAGAGGGGAGATCCGCCACCTCCTCTTAGCCGGCACGCGCGCCTTACTGGAAGGCATGAAGGAGGCGTCCTCCCACGCCACCTATGAGGAGGTTATCGAGGTGTCGCGGCAGCGCATTCGGCAGTGGCGTTACGTCCCGCAGGGGCAGTCCGACGTGCAGCCACCGCAGTGGGAAGGACCGGGCGCTTCTTGGCTGTTGTTCACCGGCGCGGCAACTCCACCGCCCACCCTGCCGCTGCTCCCCTGCGGGCGCGGCGAGGGTATGAGGTTCACTTTGCCGGTGCTGAAGTCGCTCACGCGGTTGTTTACAGCGGATCGCGGTGACCCTCACAATGTTGAAGTCCAATCCGCACACGCAACGACCTACCTCTACGTCACTGAGAGGGAACGATTAACCCGCCTGCCCATTGACCAACACGCCTTAGCAGGGTATAATCCCTTTTGCCGTAGCAACTCTCTGGACGAGGTGAACGTATGTCTTTCGCTTGGCTGCGCCGCTCGCGGTGGGTGGCGTTGTGCTGTGTCGGAGGAGCGTTGATGGGGTGCGCGATGCTGTTGGGTCGTCCCGCCTGGGGGTGGGGACCTTACGGGCATCAGTTGGTGAACGGGGCGGCGGTGGAGGCTTTGCCCGAACCACTGCGGGGTTTCTATCGGGCGAACCGCGAACACCTCGAGGCGCTCTCGATGATGCCCGATGAGTGGCGTGCGAGCGACCGCCAGGAAGGACCGCGCCATTTCATTGACCTGGATCGCTATGGCAGCGCGCCCAACTTCGATATCCCCCACGACTACCAAGCCGCTGTGCTTAAGCACGGCAAGGCTAAAGTGGACAGCAACGGCATCGTGCCGTGGGTGATTGAGCAGCGTTTCCAGCAGTTAGTTAAGGCGATGAAGAACCGCGATGCGGCAGACATCGTGTATCAGTCGGCGGCGTTGGGGCATTACGTGGCGGACATTCACGTGCCTTTTCACGCGACGGAAAATTACGACGGGCAGATGACGCAGCAGCGCGGCATTCATGCCCGGTTTGAAGAGGGCGTTGTGGAGCGGTTCGTGAAGAGCGGGAGCGTGAAACCCAAACCTGCGAAGGAAATCCCTAACGTCGTGGTGGCGGCGTTCGACTGGGCGGCGGAGAGCCTCTCGCTCGTGCCCGACCTCCTAAGAGCCGATAAGGAGGCGCAGAAGGCAGTCGGCAACTTGGATTACGATGAAGTGTATTACAATCTGTTTAGCAAAACAGCAAGCGGCATCGCCGCGCGCCGCCTCAACGACGCGGCGCACGCCCTTGCCAGCCTGTGGTTCACGGCTTGGGTGAAAGCAGGGCGTCCGCCGTTGAAGCCCGTCAAAGTCGCCAATCCATCGCCCTTTTTGATTGGCAACAAGTTCAACCGTCTCTATCACTTGGCGACCTGCCGCTGGCTGCCGTCGCCGGAAACGCGCGTGACGCTCGCCAGCCGCGAGCAGGCTCGTCAAGGGGGTTATCGCCCCTGTCCCTACTGTCGTCCGAGTGGAAGCAAGTAGCCTTGTGACTAATGACTCAACTGACAACACGCTTTTGCTAATCATGTCATCTTTTGCGAAGCAGGAAGGTGATGGCATCCGTTATGTTGAAAGTCCGTTTAACCCAGCAAGGTTTTGAGCGGCTGCAAGCCGAACTCGAAGAGTTAAAAGCGCGGCGCGCCAAACTGCGCGCGGAGGTCGGCGCGGCGCGCGAGCAGGGAGACCTGCGCGAAAACGCGGGTTATCACGCCGCCCGCGAAGCGTTAGGGTGGATTGATGCACGCATCAAATTGATGGAAGACCGCTTGACCGAGGTCGAAATCGTTGAGCCCGACGCGGTTCCGAAGCAGGTCGCCATCGGGGTCACGGTGACGCTGATGAACCTCGATGACGGCACAGAAGATCACTACACGCTGGTGGACGGCGCGGAAATCGGCACGCGCGAGAACCCCATCTCCATCAACTCCCCCCTCGGGCGTGCCCTGCTCGGCAAAACCGTCGGTGACACCGTAGAGGTGCAAGCCCCACGCGGGCTGATGCGCTGGGAAATCATAGAGTTGCGGATGGAATGAGCCGCAGTGACGTGGCTGCTGACGCTCGGGCCTCAGTCGTTATCCCAACACCCGCATACTCCAATACCCGAACACCATCTCCACGAACAGTAACACCAACACCAGCCACATGAGCGGCTGCCACAGGTCTGCCGTCCGCACGGAGCGTGCAGGCAATCCGGGGGCTTGCGAGGCGTCTGCGAGAGCCACGTTGTCGCCATATCGCTGCTTGAGGTCCTTCTCCGTCAGCCGCGTCAGGTCGGATTCGGCGGTGTCGGGATTGACGGGCAGCAGTGCGAGTTGAGGGGAGGCCAGTTTGTAAATTCCTGCCTGCGTGAGGGGGATAGTGCCCTGCACTTTCTGCTTCGCTCCATCGGGGCGTATCAGTTCCCCGCTCGATACGTTCAACGTCGCGCCGACAGTCAGCGCGTTGTGACGCCGCGAAGCCGCGAGATGGAACATCAGTTGATGCACCCACGCGACGAACGATTTCGTGAGCGGCAGGTCGTTGCTGCGCACGTGGACACCGCTGGCGAAGAGCAGCACCCTCCCGAACCCTGTCGTCTGTTCTACTAAGGCTGCGTCGCCGTTGTTGAACCGCGCCAGGACTTTCGCGCGCGAGGCGGGCGCGCCGCTCAGACGGAAGTAGCGACGGAACTTCGCCCGCATCACATCCGCGCTCTGGGGGTTGTCGAAGACGGACAGGGCGGGATGCATGAAGTCCAACGCAGACAGGTGGACGCCTTCAGCTGTCACGACCGCCGCCGCTGTCGCCATCGGAGCCAGTCCCGTCTGCGCGAAGTGGCGGTTAAACTCCTGTGCCCTCGTGCGCTCGCCCAAGCAAATCCACACACCGCCGCCGCTGGCAATGAACTGCTTAAGCGCGTCGCGCTGCGATGGATCCAGCGGCGGCGCGGAGGTGAAGACCACGACGTCTTTCTCCGCCAACCCCGCCGCCGACAACCCCGTGCCCGTCGTCGTGGAGATGTCCATAAGCGGCTTGCCCATCGGCATCCGCAGGGATTCCAGCGCAGCGCGCAGATAGAAGGATTCACCCTGCGAGGTCGTGGACGTGCCATCCACCAGCAGCACGCGATACCGCTCGCGCACCGGCAGCGCAAAGTAAAAACGGTTATCCGCCGCTAACGCGTCGTCCGACAACTCCACCCACCCCGCGTGCAATCCGACAGGCAACGGCGGAACGGGAAAACTGACTTCCGTTGTCCGACTTGGCGCCAAGGCGGGCAGAGTCCGCCGTCCGCGCGGGCTGCCTTCCACCCACAGCGTCGCCGTAGCCCCCCGCGATGCATTGCCCGTGTTGCGCACTGTCACCGACACGCGCCACGAGGAGGGCGTCAGCGTCTTACCTTCGCGCAGGCTGCCGGAGACAATCGCCAGATTTTCGACGGGCACGTTCCCACGAACGTCCACGACCGTCAGTTGAACCCCAAAGGTTGAGGCTTGCGGGTTGAAGGTGGCAGGTGGAAACGAGAGTCTCTGGGCATCGGTCAAAACGACGATCTCCTTCGTCGTGGCGTTGGCGTGGCGGAGTAAGCGTTGCGCGTCTTCGATGCGCTGCGTCAGGTTGACCGCACCATCATAGAGCGAACCTGTCAACCTGCCAACCTGCCAACGTTCCAATAACTCTTGGGGGGGAGGTTCCGATGCCCACATCACCGCGACACGGCTTCTTGCGGGCAAACTGTTCAGCATGCGCTGCGCGAGTTCTTTTGCCCTTTCAAAATCAGATTTGCCATCGCGAATTGCGCCCATGCTATAAGAGTTGTCCACGATGAGGACTGCCGCGACGTTGGTAAACCGCGCCAGAAACCCCGGCGCGTGTCTCAGCACCGGACGCGCCAACGCGAACGCGATGAGCAGGCACACCAACACGCGCAGCAACAACAGCAGCCACTCGCGCAGCCGCCGCCGCCCCTGCCGCTGCCACTGCGCCTGCCGCAGAAACCGCAGCGTGCTGAACGGCATCGCCCGCCGTTTCTGTTTCACCAGCAGGTGAATGAGGACCGGCAGCGCAACGGCTAAGGTTCCCAAAAGATAAAGCGGATAGGCAAAGGACATAATGCGCCCCCCGATATCGTCCGTCCTCAGTTTACCCCGCCCGCCGTCGAGTTACACAAAGGCATGGAAGCGGACACCTTCACTCAGTAAGTTCCCACGTGATTGCGAGGGGCGGAGCGGTGGCAAGGGACGAAGTAAAGCCATCTCCCCCGTAGGGGATGGCTTCGCTGCG
>JANWYM010000221.1 GCA_025055355.1 Abditibacteriales bacterium | reverse complement strand
CGCGCCCCGACGTGTCGGGCGTGTTCATCATCCTCGACGAGATGAACCTCGCCCGTGTCGAGCATTACTTTTCCGACTTCCTCAGCGTCCTCGAATCGGGGCGGCGCGCGGACGGCTGGACGCAGCAGGCGATTGTGCTGCATCCCCAGCAGACCGCCGTGCCAGACCGCAGCGGCACGCCCATCCCGCCCGCCCTGCGCCTGCCGCCCAATCTCTACATCACCGGCACAGTCAACGTGGACGAAACCACTTACACCTTCAGCCCCAAGGTTCTCGACCGCGCTTTCACGTTGGAGTTCAACGAGGTCAGTTTCCGCGACTACCCACCGCTACCGACCAACGCCGCGCCCCGCGAGGCGTGGGACCTGCTGCGCGAGGAAGCGCGCGCCTATCTCAGTGAACAGTCAGCAGTCGGCAGTAGGGCGAGAAATCCTTTTCCGCCGCCGTCTCGCTTTCTACTTCGCGAGCATCAACCGGAATATGGCGAGGCCGTCAACCCGTTTTTGGATTTTGCCAACTACGGCAGATTCTTGGGCTGGACGGAAGAAGAGAAGAAGCAACACATCGCCGATTTTCTGTCTCAACCCTCAACCCGCAGCCCTCAACCCACCAAGTTCCGCGACCATCTGGAAAACCTGAAGACGCTGCTCGCCCCGCACAACCTGCACTTCGGCTACCGCGTGTTTGACGAAATCATGCTGTTTCTCATCCACGCGCAAAGCCCCGTCGTCTTCGACGGCTTCGGCTCGCTCGACGCCGCCTTCGACTGCGCGGTATGCGCGAAGGTTCTTCCCAAGTTTCACGGCTCGCGGGCGAAGTTGGAAGAGCCGCTGGTGAAAGTGCGGCTGTGGTGCGAGACGCCGGGCGATGCAGAGGCAGTGATGCAAGGATGCAGGGACGCAGTGGTTGCGCTGCGGAAAGGAGAGACGCGGTCGGCGCCAACCGTTTACCCACGCACGGCGTCTAAGTGCCAACGGATGCTGCGCGACGTGTATGAGACGGGGTTTGCGAGTTTCGCGTGAGGTTGTCGTCGTTACCAACGATCAAGTAGGAGGCAGGAGGGTCCCAATCATGTTATGGCGTCAATCTGTTGAGTCTTTGATGGATGAAGGCTACCAGCGCTTGGAGATGGGAGACTATGAGCGGGCATTAAAAATCGGGCGCCAACTGCTCAAGCGGCATCATACCTCAGGCTTTGAAATTGCAGCGCGCGCTCAGTGGGAGATGGGGCATCAGGAGGAGGCGATCAAAACGCTTGAAGAGGGGGTGCAGGTTGCGCCGGAGGTTTGGATCCTCTGGTCTTATTTGGGACAATTCTATTCCGATACGGAGCGTTACGAGCAAGCCTTGCACGCCTTTCGGCATGCGCTGACCTGTCCCGAGGCTGCCCAGTCCACTGCGCATTACAACCTCGCACTGGTTTACTATCGTCAGGGAGACTATGAACGGGCATGGAGGCAACTGGACTATGTTGCTGACGAGGAAGACGGACCTGGATACGGGAGAGTTGCGGGACTTCGGTTGAGACTATTAAACGCGATGGAACGTTATACAGAGGCGCTCGCGCTGGCGCGCGAAGCCCTCGAGCGCGCCCAGAGCGAAGAGACAGATGACGCCGCGCTGGCGTCGTTGTATGCCGAACGAGCGGACGCTTGCTGGCGAGGAGCGGCAGACCGAGTTCAAGCCCTCACGGATGCGTGGCAAGCCATTCGACTTGACAAAAATCAACAGACAGCCATGCTTGTGATCCGTGAGATCGAACAACAGACGTCGCCCCGCACCCAATGGTATCGCCTACTGGTCGAAGGCGAATGGCATGAACCCGTCGAAGGAGCCGAGCCGCCGTTAGGGTTCTATACAACCTACTGGGTCGCAGCGGACAGCCCTGAAGAAGCGATGGATTTTATTCGCCGTTTTGAACCTGAACCTGTCCGCCCAACCCTTCGACTCGTCGAGTCAGAAGCCCTCGAACACCGCCCGGATTTGCTCAAAGGCGTCTATGGAGCAACGAAGTATGCTTTCTTTCCGATGAAGAGGCAAAGAAAGAAGTGATGGGATATGGGGATCCTTCTACACGGGATTGCTTCATGTGGCAGACGCAACCAGGGCGACCCGATCCACGTCCCAACTGGCCGATAGAATTCTGTGGACCGGACCCAAACTGCCAGAGGCGCTGGAAAGTCAATCCCTAAAGGCGGCGACGCATCATGAAGTGGAGTAAAGTAATTCTGGTCGTAGCAATAGCATCAGTGATAGGATGGCAGGGGATAGCACAACCTCCATCCCGACCATCCCTTAAGCCTGTGCCCCACCTGAAACCACCCCCCAAAGAGGTAGAGGAGCAAGTGAAGCGGGCTTATGCATACTTTAGACAGGGTCAGCATCAGCAGGCTCTCTCAGTCGCACTTCATGTGTATCAACAGCACGGCGATGTAATGGCGTGCTGGTATCCCTCGTGGGTATTGCGTTTTGCGAAAGGTTCGCTGCCAGACCCATACAATAAGGGAGCCGTCCTTCAGGCTACGGTGGAAGGGGGCAAAGGAGGACTGGGGGTCCCCATCAGCATGGCGGTGGTAAGCAAGAGTGTGGCGGTTTTAGTGGGACAATGCTACGAGGAGCTTGGACAGTATGAAAAGGCAATTGAGCAATACAAGAAGATATTACCCCCGCCTGAGGAGAACGGGAAGATATGGGTGCCCTTCTACTGGCTGGCGAAGCAGGTGGGCATCCAGTGGTGGGAGGTGCGCGAGGGGAAAATTTACGTGGCGCCGCAGAGTTTATCTGCCAGAGGGAGTTCCACCGCGCCCACGCTCACATCGCCTTCGACGAAGAAGTGAGCCATCCCACTCTCAGCCTCTCAGAGGCTCACAGGGGGCTTGCTGGAGAGTCTGGGCGGCAGGGTGCGCCCGCCGCAGAAGGAGGAGTTGCAAAAGTTCCAGAAACACTTGCCTGTGTCGCTGCTGGTGGTGGATTGGCAGTAACCGCTGGCGCTGTCCAGCGGCGGTCAGGGAAGCCTGCCGACGGGCGGGCTTTTCTTTTTGTGTGACGCGCTGCGTCCCGAGGGAATGATGGCTCGCCGCTTGACAGCAATCCCACAACAGTCTAAAATCACTGGCAGTTCTGAAGCGAAAAGGAGGCACCCATGAAATTAGTCACCTACGCAGTCAACGGAAGCACGAGCATTGGCGCCGTCGTGGATGGGAACGTCGTGGACTTGCCCAAAGCGGCGAAGGCGGCGGGCGTGCGGGGTTTCCCGACGACGATGTTGGAGTTGCTGGATGCGGGCGCGTTGGGCGCGGTGAAGAAAGTGTTAGCCGACCCGAAGGCACAACGCGCCATCGTCGCTCCGCTGAACAAAGTCAAGTTGCTCGCCCCACTGCCCCGCCCGCGCAAAATTCTGGCGCTGGCGGGTAACTACGCCGAGCATATCCGCGAGGGTGGAGGCGAGGTGCAGGAGAAAGACACGGTCACGCCGCGCATCTTCATCAAGCCCGCCAGCAGCGTCATCGGTCCGGGCGCGCCTATCATCATTTCCAGAGTCGCGCAGTTCATTGATTGGGAGGGGGAGTTGGGCGTCATCATCGGCAAGCGGGGGAAATACATCCCGCGCGAACGCGCCCTGCAGCACGTCGCGGGTTATACCGTGTTCCACGACGTTTCTGAACGGGAACTGAAAATCCGCGAGCGCAAGGAGTCGGCGGAGTGGGACAAGTTCTTCGACTGGCTCAACGGCAAGTGGATGGACTCTTTCGCGCCGATGGGTCCGTGGCTTGTGACGCGCGATGAAATCAAGGACGTGCAGAACCTCAACCTGACCACGAAGGTCAACGGCAAGGTCGAGCAGAGCGGCAACACGGGGCAGATGATTTTCGACGTGGCGGACTTGATTCACTACGCCTCGCACCTTTTCACCCTCGAGCCTGGCGACGTGATGGCGACAGGCACACCCGCGGGCGTCGGACACGGGAAGGGCATCAAACTCCAACCCGGCGACGTGGTAGAAATCGAGATTGAAAACGTCGGCGTGCTGCGCAACCCGGTGAAGGCGGAGAAGTAACGCAAATTACTGTTCACGGATGGCGCGGATGACACGGATTATCCAAGCGGCGGGTTCAGGATCATCCGTGCCTGCCATCCGTGAACAGTATCTGCCATGACGAAGGACGACCTACGCCGTATCCTCGCGCGCATTGACGGGCGGGGCTACAAGGCTTACAAGGACATCGAGGGTTCCTACGACTTCGGTGCGTTCACGCTTTACGTTGACCACGCGCAGGGCGACCCGTTCGCGTCGCCGTCGCTGGTGCGGGTGCGCGTGCCGCAAAGTATGGCGCAACTGCCCTCGTCGCTGTTTGCTAACCGCGTGCGGCGCGTCGCGCTCCAAGACTTTTTGGCACGGCAAGTAGCGGGGGCGATGCGGCACGTCACACGCGGGCATCGCGGCACGGGCAAAAGCGGATTGATGTTCATTGACGAAGGCGGACAGGAAGTTCTCGAGCGCACCGCGATTGTGGTGAGGAATGAGTGGGTCGAAGCGCGGCTGCAAGTGGGCTTGCCCGCCGCTGGGCGCACGGTGCTGGGGCGGCAAGCCGAAGAGATGCTCTGCCGTGAGTTGCCGCAAATCGTTGACCGCGCCCTGCTCTGGAGGAACCTGCCGCAGCGAGAGGCGCAGCGGTTTGTGGAGTGCGTCGAGAATCAGGAGCATATCCGCGCCCGTCTGGACGAACTCCATCTCATCGCCTTCGTCGCCGACGGTTCGATTTTGCCGCGCGCCAGCGGCGCCACCGACCAGCCCATGCCCGCCGCCCAAGCCGTGCTCTTCAAATCTCCCGACACGCTGCGCACCACCATCGAACTCCCCAATTCTCCATCCCTCATTGCAGGCATGGGCGTTCCCAAAGGTGTGACGCTCATCGTTGGCGGCGGCTACCATGGCAAGTCTACTTTGCTCAAAGCGTTGGAGCGCGGGGTGTATCCGCACATCCCCGGCGACGGGCGCGAGTATGTGGTGACATCGCGCGACGCGGTGAAGATTCGTGCCGAGGATGGGCGGCGGGTGGAGAAGGTGGACATCAGCCCGTTCATTGCGGATTTGCCCTACGGGCGCAGCACGACGGCGTTTTCGACGGACGATGCCTCGGGTAGCACGTCGCAGGCGGCGAACATCGTGGAGGCGCTCGAAGTCGGCGCGAAAGTTCTCCTGCTGGACGAGGACACCTCCGCGACCAACTTCATGATTCGGGATGCGCGGATGCAAGCCTTGGTGGCGAAAGCCCACGAACCCATCACGCCATTCGTGGACCGCGTGCGCGAACTTTACGAACGCTTGGGCGTTTCCACCGTTCTCGTCATGGGCGGCAGTGGCGATTACTTTGACGTGGCGGACACGGTGATTATGATGCGCGACTATCTGCCGCTGGATGTGACCGCTGACGCGAAGCGCATCGCGCAATCGCTCGTCACACAGCGCAAAGTCGAGACGCCGCAGCCGCTGCAAGCGATTGCCCACCGCGCCCCTTTGCCTTCCTCCTTCGACCCCTCCCGCGGGCGGCGCGAGGTGAAGATTGACGCCAAAGCCGTGGATTTGATTCTGTTCGGCAGCGACCCAATTGACTTGCGCTGCGTGGAGCAACTCGTGGACTTCTCCCAGACGCGGGCGATCGGCTACGCCATTCACCGCGCCGTCGAAGACTTCATGGACGGCAAGGCGCGGCTGCGCGACGTAGTGGACGCCTTGGAGAGGCTGTTTGACGAGCGCGGTTTGGATGTGCTGGACCCGTTCCACCGAGGGGAGGAGCATCCGGGGAACTTCGCGCGCCCGCGCCGCTACGAAATCGCCGCCGCCATCAACCGCTTGCGCACGGTGCGAATGCAGCAAGAGAGACATTGACAGGTGCGGCGCAGCGGCGTCGTGGTGCTGTCGCGGAGCCGGGGACTTCCTCACCGCCGCCGCGAGAAAATCAGCAGGTCGTGCATCTCGTCGCCGACCTTGAACTGCCGCAGCAGGTGGGCGGCGGGATGAAAACCTGCCCTCAGGAGCAGGTCGCTTTTCACGTCATCACTGTTGGCGGCGTAGGCGTGAACGACCTCGACGCGCAGTGCGTCGCAGCGGTCAAGAACCTCCTGAAGGAGTGGAGCGGCGTCGGCGAAATAGAAGGGATGAACGAATAGTTCGAGGGTGGCGACGTGCGCGCTCCACCGCCCGTCGGATTTCGTCAGCCGCGCTACACCGACGACCACACGGCGGGCGTTTTCCAACACGAGGCAGGCGCTCCGTTGTTCTTCAACAGCGCGCATGACTGATAGAAACTGCGACTCGTAGCCCACGTCGCGATACACGTTCAACCCCTCATCTTTGAGCAGCCACGGGTGAGGGCAGTTGTAAAGCGCCTCGAAGCGCGGCAGGTCGCCCCAGACGACCTCGCGCACGCGTAGCGGCGCAGCAGGTGCGAAGTAGCGTTCTTCAAAGTGTGGCTCATTCGATACCACCCACTGAAAGACGCCGTCGCATTCAGACCGCGGCGGGTTGTAAAGGCGGAAACCGTATTTCTCGTAGATGCGGCGGGCGACGGGGTTACCAGTGGCGAGATACATCGCCTGTCCGCCTTCGTCGCGGAAAGCCTGCGTCATCGCCTGCATCAGAAAATCGCAGACGCCTTTTTGCCGATGCGCTGTGTCGGTGAAGACATGCCCCAACGTTGCTACGTCACGAGTATCGCGGGGCGTCGTCGTCCACAACCCGCCGACAATGTTGCCGTTGACTTCTCCGAAGAAGTAGTCATCCTGCGCGGTATCGGCAAACTCTCCGTTCAGCCGCCGCCAGATGTCGCTGCGCCACGTCGGTCCTTTGTGTGCGTAGCGGTCGGCGAGTTTTTGTTGATAAGATGGCTCCGGCGGCTGGACGCGCTTGA
>JANWYM010000220.1 GCA_025055355.1 Abditibacteriales bacterium | reverse complement strand
GCGCGTCACAGTGAGCAGAGGACGCCCCTGCACCGAGAGGAGGAAACTTCTTCTCCCAGTCGGTATGAGGCTGATATCGCGGTCGCGCGCGCTGCGCAGCACCGCCTCGTTGAGACGCCGCGCCACTACCTGCGCCCGTCTCAAACACTTGTCAGGGGGCGTGCGAAATCGCACAACGACCTGCGCGCCGCATAGCACCTCGCCGCTGCCGCGCCGGGCGCGGGCGGAGAAGGCGGTCTGCGCCGCGCAAACGCCGGATAAACTCAGGAGACATAGAAGGGAGAGACAGCCGATACGATGACCGATGTGTGCGGTGATGAGGACTACCATTTACGCTTGTGACTCCGGCTTGGGCTGTTGAAGCATTTCGACGCTGCGCGTCAGTTCCTCGACCTGCTTCGACAAATGCCGCACGGTGCGGAGCAGGTCGGGCAGTTTCCGGCTGGCGGCAAGGACGCGCATGTTCTCCGCATGGGGAATAGCAGGGAAACCTGAGACCTTCGCGCCAGCAGGCACGTCGCTCAAGACGACCCCCCGTCCACCGACCCACACGCCTTCCCCGACGGTGATATGCCCCTGCACCCCCACTTGTCCCATCAGCATCACGTAATCTTCCAGCACCGTGCTGCCGCACAGTCCCACTTGGGCGACGATGATGCAGTGCTTGCCGATGCGGCAGTTGTGTCCAATCTGCACGAGGTTGTCAATCTTCGTCCCCTCGCCGATGATGGTGGCGTCCAGTGTGGCGCGGTCGATGGTGGTGTTGGCGCCCACCTCCACATCGTCTTCGAGGATGACGGTGCCGATTTGGGGGATTTTATGGTGCCGTCGGGTGGCTGCGTCCTGCACGTATCCGAAGCCGTCGCTGCCGATGACGGCGCCGCTGTGAACGATGACGCGCTTGCCGATGACGACCTCGTGATGGATGCAGGCAAAGGGAAAGATGAGGCTGTCGTCGCCGATGGTGACGTTATCGCCGATGAAAGCGTGCGGATGCACTATCACGTTGTCGCCGAGGCGGCAGCCGCGCCCTATGTAGGCATACGCCCCGATGGTGACGTTGCGCCCCAACGTCACGTCTTCACCGACGACGGCAGTGGGATGAACCCCGGCGGCAGCCGGGCGCTGCACGGCAAACGTCTCGACCACTTTGGCAAACGTCAGACGCGGGTTTTCAGCAAGCAGGGCAGGTTTCGGTGCGTCGGCGCTGCGGAGTGCGCGCGTGTGCTTCGGGGCGATGACCGCCGCCGCTGGCGATTTAAGGGCGAGGTTCAACAACTTCTCACTTTCGATAAAAATGATGTCACCTTCGCGGATGTTGGTCAACCCTGCCACGCCCGTGATATAGGTATCTGGATTGCCGTAGATTTCGCCGCCGACCTGTTCGGCGATGTCGCGTAATGTGACGCGAAACCTGCCTGGCATAATGACCTCCGTTGCCTGATGCGCGATACGTCATGAAAGCCTATCCCGAAAGCGGAGTCCCGAACCTGTTGGGGTCAGCGGCAAATCCACCCCCAACAAGTTGAGGACTCCGGAGATTTCTGGGATAGACTTTAAGGGCAGGAAGCCCCGCCGCACCGCTCCCGTGGCTCCTCCCCTCCCCTTGGGGGAGGGGAGAGATCTTGAGGGCAACCGCGTAGCCCCTGTATGATGGGCTGAGTCGTGATGCATGACCTGCCACGCGCTTGCGCGCAAGAGGCGGATGCACTCCTGGGTTTTGTCCACGACGCCGGGCGCGTTGCGCTGCGCGACCAGTTGCCAGCGGCGTTCGCGGGCTAACTGGCGCACGCGCTTAGCGGTGTCTTTCAGGAGATACGCGCGCAGCGTCGCTCCTTCCACGTTGCGCGTTGTGCGTTGCCCGCTGCCAGGGAAGCCTCTTCCGCGACCCGCAACTCGCCACTCGACCCCTGCCGGTTCCCCGGCGACGGCTGCGTCTGCCGGCGGGGGAGAGATAACGTCCGTATGTCTCTCTGATGGCTCTGCCGGCGGCGCGAAGTCACGGGCGAGCCGCTCGTGGGACGGCGAGAGCGAGACGCCCAAGGGCATAGCATCCCGCAAGGATTGCTCCACATCCTCCAGGCGTTGGCGCGCGCTCTCTTGCCAACGACGCTCCTCCGCCTCCATGCGGTTCTTCACATCTTGCTGTTTGCGTTCAAGGCGCGCCGCCGCGTCCGCTTCCAGTTGCTTTAACTCCTCCTCTAACTTGCGGCGGGTCTCGGTGGGCAACGTTTTCAGCGCCAAGCGCAGGCGACGCGGCTGCGTTTCCCACGCTAACTGCCGCAACTCCTGCTCGCGCCAGCGGGACAAGTCTTCACGGAGTTGCTGCGATAAGTTTTCCATCCAGCGCACGCGGTTAGCCTCTTCCTGCGCGCGTGCTTGGGCGAGCCGCCGTTGTATCTCTGCTGCCGCCCGCTCCGCTGCCATCTGTTGCAGCGCCGTCTCAAACTCGCGCACGGCAGCCGCCTCCTGTTGCAGGGCGCGCCGACGCTGTTCGTCGGCGGACGACGGGCGCGGGGGCGGCGCCGGCTCCGGCGCGTCAGCGGGGAAAGCCGGCGCCGGAGCGGGCAAGGGCGCCGGCAGCGATGGCGCCCGCGCCGGCGGCGCGGGCGCCATCGCCGCGCGATGCGCCGCTGGCCACAGCGGGTGGCGCCGCGCGACTGCGGCGACGTCCACGTAACATTTCGTTTGCGCTGGTCTCTTCGGCGGACGGCGGGCGAGGGGGACGGGGCGCCCGCACCCCACCATCCACGCTATCAGCACCACGCCGCCCAGCCAGCGCATGCGACCCTTTTGCCTCATTACTCCGCTACTGCATGAGAAAAAAGCAGCACCTTCTGGCACGTTGCTCGGCGGTGTGAGCCAGACGGGAAGGGGCTGCCTCTCCCTGCGGTGAACACGTTGTGGGTGACGCCTATCCCGAAACGCGGAACCCGCAGCCCGTTCATCGCTTTTTGTTATCGTTGCTGTTCAGCTGCTTGAGCACCTCCTCGGTAATATCCACGGCGTCCGCGCTCCAGATGACGGACTGCTTGAGCACCACGACGGAATAACCGCGTTGCCGCGCCACGTAGCCGATGCTCTCTTTCACTTTGTTGAAAAGGTCATCCAACGTGCTCTTCTGCAACTCATCAATTTCTTTGCTATAAACCTCGTATTTGTCGTCGACCTTACTTTTGTTGAGTTTCTGGATTCTTTCCAACTCGGAGCGACGTTTGCTCTGCTTCTCATCCAAGTTGACCTTGCCGATGAGTTCCTGCCACTCGTCCTTCCTGGCGAGACCCGCGCTGATGATTTTTTCCATTTCCTTCTTGTCCGCGTTCGAGGGGTTCTTCTTTGCCATCAGTTCCTCCAACTTCCGCCACTCATCTTCATCTAAGAACGCGCGCGCTTCCAGTTCCCGTCTGCGGTCGTCGGCAAGTTTTTGCAGTTCGTCGCGCTTCGCCTGGAACAACTTATAATTCTGCTCGATCTTCTCGTTGTCCACCACGGCCACAGACGGGGGCGTCGGCTTGGTTTCCTGCCCCTGTGCAGGCTGCCGCGCGCTGACGAACCACAGCGCCCCTGCGCTTAACGCCAAGGCGACCAATACGTTCCAATAGACTTTTCCTGACCGCATCTGTCATTCCTCCATTCTCAACAATTTCGATGCGGGATAGAGGAGAGAAGAGTTTCCTCTCTCATCCCTTATCCCTCCTTCGAGAATCATCGCCGTCCTTGCCGTCGCCCTCGTCCTCGAACCTCACGAACAACCGACGACGAGGACGATTTGCATCCGGCGTCGTGTTCCCTTGAGGACCTGAAGACGCCTCTCCTGAGAGCCTCTCCGGAAACCGCGCAGCGCCGACGTCCTATCGGCTTTCTACGCAGGCTGGAAGCCCTGCGCCACCCGGTTTTCGGAGGGGCTCTCAATTAAAACAGCGGACCGAACCCGAAGTGGGCGCGCGCCCCTTCCTTGCCGAAACCGACGTCGAGGCGGATCGGTCCGAGCGGGGTCGGCACGCGGAAGCCAACCCCGAAGCCGAAGATGGGGCTGAACCTGCCGCCGTTAGAAAAGTTGCCGCCCCACGCATCTCCCCAGTCCAAAAACAACACGAGTTGCATGGGCTGCTTGCTGGCGCGGGGTTCGCCCTCGTCGCCTTTCTCCTCGACGCGACTCAATTTGTAGCGCAGTTCCAGATTGACGAGGAACTGGTTGTCGCCGAATTCATGGTCAATATTGTAACCGCGAATGGTTTCTGAACCGCCCACGAAGAACTGCTCAAACGCAGGCAGCGAACCGAACGCCCGCCCCACAACGACGCGCCACGCCCACACCATCCGCTTGCCCAGGGGGCGGTAGCGGCGCAGTTCGAGGTCCACTTTATGGAAGTTGGAATCGCCCCCCAGCAGGGAGAAGGCCTTCTCTACCTGCACCCGCATGTAGCCCCCACTGGTGGGGTCAACTAACCCCAAGGCGGGATGGAAGATGTTGGTGCGGGTGTCTTTCGCCAGACCGAAGCCGACCGCCGCCACACGCCCGAACGATTGGATGTCGCGCACGAAGGTGTTGAGGTCGGTGCGCTGCAGGGACACATCTTCGTTGCGGAAGGTGAGGAACACCGTCCTGATGCGACCGCGCGGGCGGGCGAACGTCAGGTTGATCCCGCGCCGCCGCTCCTCAAAGAAACTCTCCTCCACGTTCTGGGTGAAGGCGACGAGGCTGCGGGGCTCACGGAAGACGATGCGGTCGCCCAGCGAGACGCTCATCGAGGTGCGCTTTTTGTCCAGCCACGGCTCGGTGTAGCGCACCTCAAAGGTCTTGAGGTCGCCGAAGTCGGCGCGGATGCCCGCCTGGCGGTTCATGCCGCCGAGATTGGTCATGTTCACGTCAACAAATCCGACCAGCCCGCCCCGCGTGCTGGCGCCCAACCCGAAGGCGGCTTGGCTGGAGGTGGGGCGCTCCTTAATCAGAAACTCGACGATAATCTTCCCCAGCCCGCTGCCCTCCTTGGGGCGGTAGCGCACGTCCTCTACCATCGGCATCGCCCCAATTTTGCGCAGGTCTCGGCGCAGGCTCTCGCGGTTGAAAAATTCCCCCTCTTTGGTTTCCAGTTCACGCAGGATGGCTTGCGGCTTGGTCTTGTGCTTATCCGTAGCGATGGGCTCCGCGTTGTCGCCGAGGCTCTTGTAAAAGATGAGTTCAATCTTCTCGATGACCCCTTCCACGATGGTCAGCGTCAAACGGCCCGTCTGCGGGTCAATCTCGGCGTCCGCCAGCCGCCCGATGTATCCCTTCTCGTCGTAGAGTTTCATGATGTTTTCGACGTTCTTTTCAAACAGCGGCGTGCTGAACACCGCGTCCAAGGGGATGGTCAGCACCTTGCGAATCTCCTCGGTGGAAATGGCTTTGTTCCCCTCGATGACGATGGATCTGACGACTTCGTTCTCCACGACGTGGAAGGTCACGACCATCCCCAGCGCCGAGGGGATCACCTCTGACTGCACCTCCGCAAAGAACCCCAGCCGCAAGATGGCTTGGCGGTCCTGCTCCACCAGCGCCGCCGAATACGGCTGCCCGCGCGCGATACGAATCTGGTTGAGGATGGTCTCGGTCTCGATGTATCTATTGCCGAGGATGCGGATGTCAGCGATCGGCACCGTGTCACGGCTGGGCAGCGGTTGCAGTTGCGCGTAAGCGCGACCGCCGCCGACCACGCACCAAGCCATAAGTAGCAAGCGAATGAATGGATACGCTTTCATGTTGCGGATGACAAATTACAGGTTTCGGGTGAAGAGCCTCTCCCCCAAAGCCACCCACGCCACCGTCGCAGAACCGTCGCCGCGCAACGGGCTCCAGGGGGAGGAGAGGCTCGACGGGCTCCGGGCTACGCTTCACGCGAAACCTGCAACCCGAAACACGGTCTCCCCATCGTTCACAGCGAAGGCACTTTGCGATAGTTGAACTTCCGCCACGCCGTTCGGCGCCGCTTGGGGGGCATCTCGTCCGCTGCGGCAAAGTTGCTCGTTTCCTCCTGCGGGGCGGGCGGGCGTCGGCTGTCCTCGCCGCTCAGGTAAGGGCGCAGCAAGTCTCGCAGGGCTGTGCGCGCCCGAAACAGCCGCGACTTGATGGCTTCCAGCGAAGAGCCCGTCATCTTGGCGATGTCGCTGTAAGAGAACCCCTCGATGTCCCGCAGGATAATCACCTGCTTGTAATCCTCCGGAAGTTGGCGGATAGCGCGTCGGATGACCTGCTGCAGTTCTTTGTTCTCCACCAACCGCTCCGGCGCGAGAGAGAGGTCGGGCACCTCGCGCACGATGTCTTCGCTTTCCCCTTCCACGGGTTGGTCAAGCGATTCCACCTCCACCCGCTGTCGCCGTCTGAGTTGCTTCAAACGGTTGTGGCACAGGTTGAGCGCGATACGATACAGCCAGGTGTAAACCTGCGACTCACCCCGAAACGTCGTCCACGACTGATAAGCGCGCACGAATGTATCTTGCGTCAAATCCTGCGCCTCATCATAGTCGTTCAGGTAGCGGTAGACAAGGTTGAACACCTTCTGGTGATACTTCTCCACCACGTCCTCAAATGAGAGGGGTTCTTTTTCCACCATGTTCTCCCACAAGGGGGGATGCGACCTGCTCGCCCTGAGACCGCTGAGCAACAGCAGGTGCGACGTTCCCGCTTTCCTCCTCTTTAGAGGCACAGCCCCGCATCAAAGTTCCCATCCCCTTCGCTTTTGTCGTTTTGATTATCCCAGAAATGGATACAGGTGTCAAGTCATTTTTCCCGCAATTCTATTGACATCCTCCAGAGCAACGGTGTAGAATGAGAATCTGTCGCACGAGAAACCATCCCGAGGAGCGTGTCCATGCGCATCGGTTTCATCGGGGCGGGTGGCATTGCCCGCAACTATCTCGACAGCCTCGACCGCTTGGGCGCGACGGTGACGGCGATATGTGAGGTGGACGCCGACCGCGCCCGAGCTGCTGCCGACC
>JANWYM010000021.1 GCA_025055355.1 Abditibacteriales bacterium | reverse complement strand
CTGTCATTGCGAGCGCAGCGCAGCCATCCCCTCCGCCGCAGCAATCTCCTCCGTAGGGGATGGCTGCGCTGCGCTCGCAATGACGTTTCCATGCGCAGGAGATTGCTTTGCTTCGTCCCTGGCCACGGCTCCGCTCCTCGCCATGACACCCATGCGCTCGGAATGACAGTTTTAACGCTCCGGGGACGGCTTCGCTCCGTTCGCCGTGACGTTTTCCTGCAGCGGGAAGGGGAAAAACAATGGCGGAAGCCGCCGGGGGAACTCCCCTCTCCTTGGGGGAGGGAGGAGGCTGAGAGCAACGGCGCAACTTTTAGTTTCATAAACTCTATCCCTGCCCCAATGTCTAAGCGCATAGGCGGCGCATCCTGCGCCCTCCACCCCCAGCGATGCGAAGGGCTTCTTCGCCCCGCTCAGAGTGACAAGGGGCTGTCGGCAGACCGAGAGGGAGAGGCTTGGGACGAGGCTCCGCCGGAGCGTCGCCCTTCCGGTCGGTGGCTTTCGGATGGGCTATAAGCGTGTGGATAGAAGTTAAAAGAAGGTGACAACCATGACAGCACTTCCGCGCAAGCGGCGTAAGATGTTGATACGCCTCATTATTCTGTTCAGCGCGCTGGTGACGGTTCCGCTGGCAGTCAGCGGAGCGCTGTTGAGCATCATCGGGCGCAGCAGCGTGCTACGGGTCGGCAACGACGTGACGACCACGGGCGCGCAGCGGATGCATGAGTCCAGTGGACGCCTGATTGACCTTGCGACGAGCAGTTTCAACCGTTCCGCCAGTCACCTGATTGACCTCTCACGGCGGGAACTGGAGAACTCGCAAAGGCAGCACGCGCAGATGAGTGTGAACACTTTGCAGCAGTTGAGCAGCGGGCTGCGCGAGTGCGGCGACGCGACCTTGCGCGAGGCGATTGGCCAGATGGCGCAGGAGAGCCGCCGCATCATCACCGAATCGAACGTGCTCCTCAAGGCGCGGCAGACGGGCGCCGTCAACAAACTGCTCGATGCTTTGACGGACAACGTCCGCGCCGTCTTCCGCCGCACTGCCCAACAACTGACCGAACAGAACCGCCAGAAGATGCAGGAACTCATCGCCGACCTCAACGCTGCGCGGGCGCAAATCATCGGCGACCACGCGCGGGCGCAGGTGATGGAGGTACACAGCACGTTCACGGCGATAGCCCAAAGCCGCCTTGCTCTGCTGAGTGGACCTGAGCCTCCCCCGAACCTGCTCCCGCCGTTCAACGTTGACGGGGCGAAACCGCCGCCGCCCGGTCCGATGTCGCGCCGCCCCCGCCCCCGTCTGTTCGGACGGTTGGATGCTTTCGTGGACGGCGCGTTCGTGCTGGCGAACGGCGTGGTGGTCAGCACGAAGGGCAGTTACGCGTCGCCGCAGGATTTCCTCAACGAGCAAGAGTTCCCTTCCCATGTGCAGGCGTTTAATGAGGCTCAGAAGAACCGGCGGCTCTACGTCTCGCCCGTGGTGTTCAGCGACGAGGAGCCGGTGCGCCCGATGATGACCATGGCCAGCCCGGTGTTTGACGAGCAGAGACGAGAGATGGTCGGCGTGTTGATCGCCGACGTCAGTCTGGGCGGCTTGAGCGGCATGGTGCTGCCGCGCGCGATGCGCCCAGGAGGGGCGCGCGCTGACGGGAACCCCGCCACCGCGTTCATCGTGCAGGAGAACGGGCTGGTCATCGCGCACTCCGACCGCCGCCGTGTGGGGAAGGAGGTGGACCCTGCCTATCAGGACGTAGTGCGCCAGGCGTTCAGGGAGAAGCGAGAGACTGGTACGCTGGTTCTCGGCAAGACCGCCGAGGAGCAGCGCGTCGTGTCGTGGTATCGCATCGCGCCCATCCCCGACGTTAATTGGCTGGTGATTTCGACCCAGCCGATCGCTGATGTGGCGGTGTTCGCCGAGAGGATGAACCAAGCCATCGAAGTCGCCGCGCACGCTGCCGTGCAGGACACGGAAAAGAAAATGTTGCACATCACACAGACCGCCATGACCGAGTTCGCCCGCGAGCGTGAGCAACTGCTCAATCAGGCGGAGGAAAAGATCCGCCGCGTCAGCACCTCCGCGCTGAATAAGCGGCTGAAGGCCTTGAAAGACGACGAGGAGCGAGCCATACGCGCGGCGACGGATGCCGTGCAAAAGCATGGACAGCAGATGCAAGACACGCTTCAGCGGCTGGAGGCGAACCTGCGGCGGGCGACGCAGCAGGAGGCACGTCACATGCGCGACAAGGCAGAACCGCTGGTGCAGCAGAACGTGCGCGACATTCGGCGGCACATCGCCAAGATGTCCAACCAATCCGCCCAGCGGATGCTGCAAAACTCCCTCATGCTCATCGCCCTCTTCCTCGTGCTGGCGATGGGGCTGGCTGCCGCCACCGCCAAGTCCATCGTCACCCCCATTGAACAACTCCTGGACGGCACGACAGCGCTGGCGGCGGGCGACTACGCCAAGCGCGTGCCGGTGAAGTCCGACGACGAAATGGGGCTGTTAGCCGCTGCCTTCAACCAGATGGCGGAGGCGGTCGAGCGCAGCAGCACGGAGCTGGAGCGCACCAATAATCGCCTCATGGAGGAAAAGACGCGGATTCAGCACATCATCGAAGGGCTCCCCGACGGCGTGATGATGGTCGACCATCGCAGCGAGGTCGTGTTCCTCAACAGCGCGGTGCGGTTCATGCTGGGACTGGACGGGACCCCCAGGGACAGTGACAGCCGGACGCTCTCGCTGGATGCTCCCGCCCTGCAGCCGTTCGCGGAGCGCATTGAAGCCGCACTACGCGAGCCGCAAGACGTGACGCTCGAACAGCCGCGCCGCCGCGTCTTGCGCCTGCGCGCGGTGCCCATCAAGGACGACGTGGGTCAGCCCGGCTGCCTGCTGCTGCTACACGACGTGACGCAGGAGCGCGAAATTGACGAGATGAAAAACTCCTTCATCGCTCTGGTGTCTCACGAATTGCGCACGCCGCTGACGTCCATTCTGGCGTTCTCGTCTTACCTGCTGACGGAAAAACTCGGACCGCTCACCGATGCGCAAAGGACGGGGGTGGAATCCATGTATCGGCAGGCGAAGCGCCTGTCGGCTATCATCTCCGACTTTCTCGACGTATCACGCATCGAGTCGGGCAAGGTGCAGATGCGCAAGCAACTCGTCGAGGTGGACCAGATTGCGGAGCGTGTCATCGAGGAACTCAGACCGCAGGCGGCGGAGAAGAATATCACCATGTCCATCGAGAAACAGGGGATGGCGGAGGACGCGCCCGTTGTCGCGCTTGCCGATGAGCAACGCATCGCGCAGGTCTTTACGAACCTGCTCGGCAACGCCTTGAAGTTTACGGACGCCAACGGAAAGGTAAATATCACCCTGAGCATGCAGAACGACAGCGTCGTGGTCAGCGTGTCCGACACCGGCTGCGGGATCCCGCCGGAGGAACTGCCGAAGATCTTCGACCGCTTCTATCAGGTGGAGCGCGTCGTGACCCGTAAAACCGGCGGCACCGGGCTGGGGCTGGCGATTGTCAAGAACATCGTTGAAGCGCACGGCGGCAAGGTCTGGGTCACCAGTCAGGTGGGAGAGGGAACGACGTTCTCCTTCACATTGCCGCGATAAAGCAACGGCATGGTCAAGGGTCAATGGTCATCTCAACCATTAACCATTGGTCATTGACCATCGGCCATCATGCCCAAGATTCTCGTCGTCGAGGACGAACCGGAAAATCAACTGGCAATTCGGGTGATTCTGACCGTCGAGGGGTTCGAGGTCGTGTCCGTCGAAGACGGGCGGCTGGCGCTCCAAGCGGCGCAGGAGCAGCAGCCAGACCTGATTCTGCTGGACGTGATGATGCCGGAGATCAACGGCTTCGAGGTGTTGGCGCAACTGCGTCAACACGAGACGACGCGGGGTATTCCTGTCATCATGCTGACCGCGCTCGCTCAGCGCGCCGACGTGGCGAAAGCCGTCGAAGCAGGGGTGGACGACTACGTAGCGAAACCGTTTGAACCGGACGATCTGATAGAGCGGATACGGAAGGCAATCGGGAAACGTCATCCGTGATGCGTGAAACGTGAAACGCGATGCGCGATGTGTGAAGCGTAACGCTAAGACATAAGGAGAGTCCGCACTACGCATCACGCATCACGTTTCACGCATCACGAAAGCCCATGTCAAAAAAGATCTTAGTCGTAGATGACGAGCAATCCGTCAGGGATTTCTTTCAACTCGTGCTGCCCGCCGAAGGATACGAAGTGGCACTGGCTGCCAACGGGGCGGAAGCCCTACTCAAAGCGCAAAACGAACGACCGGATCTGATTCTACTGGACTGGATGATGCCGTTGATGGATGGCCTGACCACCCTGAAGATCCTCAAGGGCAACGCAACGACGCGCGATATTCCGGTGGTGATGCTGACCGCTAAACAGCAGCCACACGACTTCGCCGAGGCGTCCGTCGAAGGGGCCGATGCCTACATCGCCAAGCCGTTCGAGACTGAGGACGTGCTGGCGCTGGTGCGGAGGTTTTTTGAGGCGGAGGCCGAAGGCGAATGGTCAATGGTCAATCGTTAATGGTCAACGGGCGCCCGGAGCCGTCCGCCGTGGACCATTAACCATTGACCGCTACACAGGAGGCATAAAGGGATGCTGGCTCACTTCAGCCCTGAAGACGGTTTGTTGTTCCGCGTGGAGGAGACGGGCAAAATTTTGCGGCGGTATTACGCCATCAAGAAGGCGTTGATGAAAACGCAGTGTGGCTGGTTCTCGCGCCTGCCGACGTTTCGCCTGAAATACGACTGCGCCCGCCATCTTTACCTTGACGCCAAGGGCGCGCAGCACGTCGCGCAGCGCATCACCGAGTTGATGTATGGACGCGGTCCGTTTGAAGAGCCGACCGCGCTCAACGACTTTCTCCGCATGATGCCGCGCTGCCTCGACCTGCCCGAATACTTGGCGACGATTTACCTGACGGTCAAGCAAGCCCTCGTGGACGCCTACCACGAACACCTCAAGCGCACTGACCCGGTCTTCGACGCGCCGACGATAGACGTTCTCGAATGGCTGCTGCGCTACGATGAAGAACAAATCGCGTGGGCGAAGCGCGAACTGCACCAGATGTTCCTCCGCAAAGAGGACAAACAGCGCATTGCAGGATGGCAAGGATACCTTGCCGCCCTCCTCGCCGATGCGGGGGGCATACTGGGGGAGGGGGTTCACCCCTCAACCCCCAACGCTCAGCCCGCAACTTGTGACCCTTCCTATGCGGAACGACCGCCCTACGAACTCCCTTGGGAGATGCGCCTCGACGACTGCCCGCGCACCTCGATTGACTCCGAGCCGGGCGAAATCCCCGCCGACTACCACATGGTCTACGCTTACTACCAGGAAATTGATATCGCTGACCTGCTCTGCCTCATCGTTTACGAATCACCCGACGACCTGCCGATTCAGTATTTCGTCGACCTCACGCGACAGGCGTGGGACGAGGTGCGACACACGACGATGGGCATCAGACGGTTGCAGGAACTCGGTTTCCGTCTCGACCAATGCGGGGCGCCAGTGCATCGCTGGAAGGCGTGGCGGAAGATGTCCAACATCGAACGTTTAGGCTGGCTGACGCAAGTGGGGGAAGCCTGCTCCCTCGCGGGCAAACGCGACCACATTCGCAAGTATCTGGAAAACAGCGACACGATCAGCGCGGCGCAAATTGAATACGACATCGCCGATGAGAGCGGTCACGTCCGCTTCGGCAGCAAGTGGATTCCCGAACTCCTCAAACGCGCCGCCGACCCCCGCACCAAGCGGCAGGTGGCGGTGGACGGCAACCGCTCCTTCCGCACCCACATGGCGGACATCCTCACCGCCCATGGCAAGCCGATTCCTGACGGCTACCTCAACGAGTTTCAGGGCTGTGAGGACGTGGCGGACCCGGCGGCGTCCTTTTGACCGCGGCGCATCCGTCAGTTCTCACCCTCATTGTCCTCCTGAGCGCACCGCAGGGCTTCCAAAAGGACACGCCTCGCTGCGCTCAGGAGGACAGCGTTTGTGAACAGACAAACCCCCGATTGAAATCGGGGGCTAAAGTCACCAAGTCCGCCTTCACGGACTGGTCACGGCAGACCTCCCCAAGATTCACGCGGTTGCCGTCGTTCCTTTCCCCCTCCCCCGCCCCCTCCCCCGAAAAGTTGAGTCTCATACTCCATCCCTTCACCTCAATACTTTAGCCTGACCTCCCTCCCGCTCACCGCGCTGCGATAGACCCCATCCAGAATAGCCATCACGTCCAATGACTGCTCCGCTGGCACAGGCGACGGCTTGCCCGTGGCGACGGCTTCAGCGAACGCCATGCACTCTTTGGCGTGCGGTTCACCACCCTCAGCGCGAACGAGTTGCGTGTTCAGCTGCTGCTGCGTGGCGTTGTGAGTGGTGAAGATTTCGTTGCTCGGCCAGTGCGCGCCGCCCTTGTCCCCGTAGAGCCACATCTGCATGTCCTCGCCCGTCGTTTTGTGGTGCAGCAGCCAACTGACTTCGAGGATGAGCGTCGCCCCGTTCTCGAACCGCACGAACGCGGCGGCGAACTCCTCCACGTCCATCTCTGGTGGAATGAGTCCGCCCCAGATGCTAAACGCGCCGGGCAACTTGTGGAGTTTCGCTTGTGTAACGCCGCTGACCGTCACGGGCTTGGGGTGACCCATCATCCACAACGTCAGGTCTAAAATGTGAACGCCGATATCAATGCACGCCCCGCCGCCGCTGTGTTTCTTGAGGATGAAGCCGGGGCGCACCGGCGCCGCCGCGCGGCGCAGCATCCAACAGCGGGCGTGGTAAATGTCCCCCAGAATCCCCTTATCCACTTCCGCTTTCAGCGCCTGCGCCAAACCAGAGAAGCGAAAATGCTGCGCCGTCATCAGCAGTTTGCCGCTTTTATCCCGCGCGGCAATCATTTTCTTGATCTCTTGCGGCGTCGGCGCCAGTGGCTTCTCACAAATCACATGCTTGCCCGCGTTGAGCGCAGCGATAGCGAGTGGCGCGTGATACATGTTCGGCGTGCAGATGTCCACAATGTCAATGTCCTTGTTGGCGATGAGGTCGTATGGATCCGTATAGCGCAGCTCAATCCCGTGCGCGTCAGCGACGCGGTTCAATACTCTTTCGTCCACGTCCGCGAACGCTATCATCTCCGCATGCGGGCTATCCTTCCAACCCGGAAAATGCGTGCTGGCGATCCCGCCAACGCCAATGACGCCTACCCTGAGTGTCTTAGCCATGCTCCATCTCCTCTAAACTTTTACGTTTTGCCTTTTCCTTCGAAAGTGCCTGTCATGGCGAGCGCAGCGAAGCAATCCCCTCCGCTGCAGCAATCTCCTCCATGGGGGACTGCCTCGCTGCGCTCGCCGTAACAGGCATCGGGACTTACTGTTTTTTCCTTTGCTGTTAATTTTCCTCCTTGCATCATCATGCAATCCCTCTGAAAACCCCTTCAAGGAGTGACGCAGTTGCCGTTATCCCTTTCTCCCTCCTCGATGAAAATGTCCGTCATGGCGAGCAGGGCAAAGCCATCTCCTCTGTAGGGGAGGGCTTCGCGCCGCTTGCCTGAGGTCGCCTTGTTTTGAGCAACTTTGTGAAGTATAATGGCGGATGGCGAGAGCATGCGTAGGGTGTGTGTCCATCGCTTTTGGTCGCGTGGAGTGTGGCTATGTCCATCTTCCCCGTCGGTAAACTCCCAGCCTCCGTGTTGGAAAAGATGCTGACGCGATTTCGGGTTCACGATGAGCGCGTCGTCGTCGGTCCGCGTCTCGGCGAGGACGCAGCAGCACTTAACTTCGGCGACCGCTATCTCATCGTCAAAAGCGACCCCATCACGTTCGCCACCGACGAACTTGGCTGGTATGCCGTCGTCGTCAACGCTAACGACATCGCCTGTCGCGGGGCGACGCCGCAATGGTTTCTGCCAACGCTTCTGCTGCCTGAGGGCAAGACGGATGAAGCGATGGTGGAAGCCATCTTCGGGCAAATCGCCGACGCCTGCGCGGCACTCAACATCGCCGTCATCGGCGGGCATACGGAAATCACCTACGGACTGGACCGGCCGATTCTCTCGGGGCATATGTTGGGCGAAGTGGCGAAGGAGAAACTGGTCACCACTTCTGGGGCGCGCGTGGGTGATGCCGTCATCCTCACCAAAGGCATTCCGATCGAGGGCACCTCAATCGTAGCGCGGGAGAAAGAGCCAGAGTTGCGGCGGGCGGGTGTCCCGCCCGCGCTCATCGAACGCGCTAAAAACTACCTGCATCACCCTGGCATCAGCGTCGTCAAGGACGCGTTGCTTGCGGTGAACACGGTCAACGTTCACTGCTTGCACGACCCCACCGAAGGCGGTTTGGCGACGGGGCTGCGCGAGGTAGCCGTCGCTGCGAACGTCGGTCTGCGCATCGCGGCAGAGAATATCACTATTTTAGAGGAGAGCAAAGCGTTGCTGTCCGTTTTCGGGCTCGACCCGATGGGCACCATTGCGTCGGGCGCGTTGCTGCTGACCGTTGCCCCCGAAGAGGTGGACGCGCTGCTGTCGGCTTTTCAGCAAGCCCGCATTTCGGCGAACGTCATCGGCGAGGTGGTGCCAATAGAGCAAGGGATGACGCTGCAACGTGGGGGAAAGGACACGCCGCTGCCGACGTTTGAGGCGGATGAGATTGCGCGGTTGTTCTAAGAGCCTCTCCGAAAGCCTTGCTCTCTCCCTTGCCCAGGAGGACCATAGGGGGTTGTTGGCTGGCTCTGGACCTCCCCCGACCCCTCCTTGGCAAGGAGGGGAGAGTTCTCGGAGAGGCTCTTAGAGGGTAGATGCAAAGTCCTCCTTTTGAGGGTTGTTGGCTGGCTCTGGACCTCCCCCGACCCTTCCTTGGTAAGGAGGGGAGAGTTCTCGGAGAGGCTCTTAGAGCCTCTCCGAAAAGAGTCAGGGGCGGGCGTCTTTCTACTCTGCAATCAACTCCGGTCCGGGCACGAAGAAGTGGAAGAGAATCCAGAACGTCAGGATGAAGCAGATGCCCAAAATCAAGCCGAACGCGAAGGGGCGCAGGGTGTTGAAGACTTTGTAGCCGCCGAAGCGCAGGACGAATACTTTCACCAGCCAACCGATGAGAACGGACAGCCAGTAGCGTTCCGTCGGCCAGCCCATCCAGGCGACGAACCCTAACGGGTGAAAGGGCCACCACAAAAACCGCTGCCGCATGACGACGAGAAACGCCATCATCGCCCCGCCCAATCCCAACGCCTGATACCGTTCAGCGTTCATCGCCTGGGGGTTGTTGAGAAAGCCCGCGAGGGTGTTGACCGACCCCAGCCCTGCCCCGCGCGGCCACCAGCCCAACTTGCCGATGCCCGCGTGGTAAATTACGTAAAGCGAGACGACGTGACAGACGAGGACGCTCAGGAAAATCGCTGCCACCACGCCCCACGCGACGTGGCGCGGGTTGGCTCGGGACTCGGAGGCGACTTTGTAGGCTTGCATGATGAACGGCATCGCTTGGGCGCTGGTGTTGCGCATGTCCACCCAGTGCGCCATGAAGGTCAGCGTCACGTTCTGCGCCCCCAAGGTCGCCGTGCCGACGGTGCGGTAAATCATCTCGGTGAGACGAAACGGTGAGGAGTAGAGGAACAACCCCGCTTCGCAGACGACGCGGCTGACGACGACGTTCAGCAGGGGATGGAGAATGAACATCAGCGCCGCCACCCACCACGACATCCCCACCCAGCGGCACCACAGCACTATGCCGCCGATGCCGAACACTGTCCCCCAGAACGCGAGGCGATAGGGCATGGGGTCGCCCCCCTCCTCGCCTCGCCCCCACGCCGCCCGCACGATGCGCCACAGGTGCGCCCGCGCCGCCCACAGAAGGCTCGCCGTCAGCACAAGGTAGGCGCCGAAGGTGGCGAAGTTGAAGTAATCCGCGTGCGGCGTGAGAATGCCCCACGAGATACGCAGCATGGTAAGGACCAGGCGGAGGAAGTAAAAAAACCACAAGCTGAACCCGACCTCGCTGGACAGCAAATATGCAATGCCGGTCATCTCAGGGTACCAGTGAATCGGCACGCTATCGAACACCGCCCACGGTCCGGTGCCGAACACCGGCCCGCCTCCCGCGAACCGCTCGGAGGCGGAGGCTTGCAGCCGCAGGTCCGGCACGATAGGGTTGTAAGAGTGCAACCCCTTGATGATATAAAGCGACGCGCTGAAAAGAAAGCCCGCCCACATCAGTTTGTTCTTCCACAGGGGGGAGGCGCGCCCGTCGGCGGTGTCGGCGATTTCCAGCGGGACTTGCATCAGCGGGAACAGCAACCGCTCGCGCCGCTCCCACTGCGTAAACAGCAGCGCGGCGGAACAGGCAATCGTCCAGTAAAGCAGGAAGATGTAAGGTGTCCACGCCGCCAACGTCGCCAGCCAAGCACGGTAGGGAACGGGGACCCCTTCGGGTAGTCCGGTGTAGGCGTGCAAAATCACCGGTTCAGCCGCGTTCTTAGAGGGAACAAGCCAGTCGGGAACGTATTGCAAAATGTTGAGGTGTGCCACCTGCCCCTGCTGGCTGTAATTCACGATGCCGAGCAGGTTCAGGTAGAGATGCTGGGCGAAGTCCTGACCGGGGATCCCCGCCATTGCCAACATCAACGCGAAGATGACGAGCAACTCTTGGCGGCTCAATTGCCACCGCTGCGCGAAGCGACGCACCAGCGCGTTGAGGGCAATGAGGAGCATCAGACAGAACACCGTGCCGCGCGGCAGGTAGCCCGTGCCGATAACCTCATAGCGCAGAAACACGGAAAAGCAGCCGGCGACGGTGAAGCCAGCAACCATCAGCAGACCAATGACCAGAGCGCGCCACGGAACGCGAGAGGGCACGGGAGTCTCCTTTCGCTAAAAGAGCGGATACAATTCTAACGACCTACCCTCCGCTCCCTTAAACGGTGTTGGGTCAGGGTTTCATCGGGACAGAGTCCTTTCCGCGACCTTCCGATACGGCTCCATAAACATCGCAGAATATATCATGCGCAGGGGTGATTTGTCAATGGAGCGAAGGCAGTCCAACACAAACAAGTAGAGAGGGAGAGACATCGCTGCCTCTCCCTCTCTCATATCGCATCCTCCCAACGACCGTGGAGTCGCAGCCGCGGTTCCCTTCCTCATCGGCAATTCGCCAACGTGCCTGCCCCCAAGCGCAAAGCGTTCTCGTAGAGGTTCGCCTGCGCATTAATTTGCGCCGGCGTCGCCAGTCCCTCGTCAATCCACAGGAACTTGGGGCGGATGGTCGCTGCGAACTTCATCCACTTGGCGTGTCCATCGGCGAAGGTGTAGACCGAGCCGTTATTGTGGCGACAACGTAGGTTGTCAATGGCGTCACGGATGTCAGGAGCGATGGCACGCCCTTCTATAATAGCGATGAGGTTCGCGGGTTCAGAGATGGACGCCAGCGACCGCCCGAAGGAACAGGAGGGCGTCCAAGGGAAGTTGGGGTTATTGGGGTTGTCAGGACAGGTGGGGCGACAGTTGCCGCGCACGTAAATGTAGTTGATGTTGTAGTGCCAGCGCAAGTTCACCGGGTTCCCGCCCGGCGGGAAGTTCGCACCGTTGGCTTCTGTGTAGCCGTCCCCACTGGGTAACCCTGACGGACAGGTATTGACTTGGTAATTTTTCACGTAAGGTTGAAGCAGGTCATGCCACGAAGCGTAAGGCACGCCGCATCCGCATGCTGCGGTCCCCACGCCACCCAAGCGTTGTGGCGGCGACCAGCAACTGCGATTGAGAACAGTGAGTTCGTCGTAGTCCTGCGAATACATCATCAACGCCAGCCCCAACTGTTTGGCGTTATTCAGGCAGGACGCCATACGCGCCTTCTCCCGCGCCTGCGCGAACACCGGCAGCAAAATCGCCGCCAGAATCGCAATGATGGCGATGACCACTAACAGTTCAATGAGCGTGAAACCTCTGCTACTCTTTTTCATGGTATTTTCCTCCTTCTGAGCACTGACCAATTAAACCTCTCTCTAACGGTTCTCTGCCTCCTTAGCGCCTGTCCACAAACCGCGTAGCACAGGCTCCCAGCCTGCGTCAAATGCCGACAGAGCCATCACTCAGATGGCGCCGTCGTCTAACGCACAATCAATGTCAGACAGCGACAATTCTGTCCCTTCCGCTATCCCCCCTCTCATCAACGCCTCGCATAATTTCCCCTCTGCCCGCTTACGGATAAGTCACGACACAGGTATTACCTTGCGAGCATGATAAGTTGCCATAATTATACAAAGGATGCCCTATCTATGTCAAGAAATTTATGAGATCTAATAGGCATGTTAGGGCAGATTATGTTTATTCCTTCATTGTTCCCTTAACGACTATTGAGGAGGTCAATGGGAGTATGCGTCAATCTATCAATCGGGGTTTTCTCATGATGGATAAGAACCGAATTAACGGGTCAAGAGGATGGAAAGAGGAGATGTAGGCAATTCGCCGAGGGTTCAGCCGACGGGTTCGGCAAGGGTTCGGCGCGAGCCTCACCCTCTCGATGGGAGGGTAGTAGTGGTCTCTAAACGCGCCGTCACGTTTGACTATAGGTGTTTATTTGTTACCTCCGCCGCTGTCCGCTGAATCCGTTCCCACGCGCAGCGGACGTGACGTGCCGTGGTGCGCGTCTGCCCCACACAGAAGCGCAGGGTGTATTTGCCGTCGAGACGGGTGTGTGTCAGATACAACGCGCCGCTGCGGTTCAACCGCTCCAACAACTGCTCGTTGACCGCATCCCCTCCGACGTGGCGAAAACATACGAGGTTAAGCGGCGGTGGCACGACGAGTTCAAAGCGCTCATCCGCCTCAACCCACCGGGCGAACTCCTGCGCCAGCGCAACATGTTGACGCACATGATAGCGCAGCCCTTCAACCCCATACCAGCGAATGACGAACCACAACTTCAGGGCGCGGAACCGCCGGCCCAGCGGAATCTGCCAGTCGCGGTAGTCAATGACCGCGCCCGACTCCGTCGCCTGATTGCGCAGGTATTCGGGCAGCACGCTCAGGGTGTTGATGAGCGTCGCGCGGTCTGCCACGTAGAAACAATCGCAGTCGAAGTTTGTGAACATCCACTTGTGCGGATTGAAGCAGTAACTGTCGGCGAACTCCAGCCCGTCGTGAATGTAGCGGAACTCCGGGCAAATTGCTGCCGTGCCGGACATCGCGGCGTCCACGTGGAGCCAGACGTTCTCCTCGCGGCAAATCTGCCCGATGGCGGGCAGCGGGTCAATCGCGTTGGAGGAGGTCGTTCCCACTGTCGCGCAGACGAAACAGGGAATCAAACCCGCCTGACGGTCCTGCTGAATCTGCGCGGCGAGCGCATCCGGGCGCATGGCGAAACGCTCGTCCACATCAATCAGTCGGAGGTTGCGACGCCCGATGCCTGCAATTTTGACGGCTTTCTCAATCGAGGAGTGCGCCTGATGGGACGCATACGCCACCAGTCGCCCATCGCAGCCGCACTCATTGCTCACGAAGTTCGTCGCTCGCTCGCGGGCGGCGAGAAGAGCGCAGAGCGATGCGCTCGACGCTGTGTCCTGAATCACGCCGCCTCCTGCGGCGGTGGACTTGAACTTCGACGGCAGCCCCAGCATGTCCACCAGCCAGTCCAAAACCTGCGTCTCCAACTCCGTGCACGCGGGACTCGTTGCCCACAACATCCCCTGCACGCCCAGCCCCGCCGACAGCAACTCCCCCAAAATGGAAGGTCCCGACGTGTTCGCGGGAAAGAAGGCAAAGAAGTTGGGTGACTGCCAGTGGGTAATGCCGGGCAGGATGAGGCTCTCTACGTCCGCCAGCATCGCCGCAAAGTCCTCGCCCTGCATCGGCGGCTCGGCGGGCAGGGCGGCGCGCACCTGCCCCGGCAACACTTGCGACAGCACCGGGCGTTCCTCCACCCTCTCGTAATAGTCGGCAATCCAGTCCACCACTGCCCGCCCCCAGCGGCGGAACTCTTCGGCGGTCATGTGATAACTCTTTGGGTCGGACATCCTTACTCTCCCCGCTGTGTGGTCGTTCACTGATTCGCTACGCGAGGCGTCAGTCTTCCTCTGAAAATCGTCCTCGTCGTCCGTGTCGCCGGTCACCTTTGAAAGTCGAGAACGAGGACGGGGATAATCTGCATCCAGCGTGGTGTCCCCTTGGAGTCTCCAACTTATTGGAGGTCAAGTGGGAGGACGCCCCGAAATCAGTCGTTTTGTCGTTATCGAATCGGCCTCGCTGCGTCCGAACGTAGCAGACAGACTCTGGACGATTGGGCGCAGTGACACCTAATCGCCATAACCACCATCCCAACGCTACCAACATTAGTCTTACGTCCTCAACTCAACACCGTCACCGCTATCACGCCCTGCGTCATGGCAATCAGGAAATGACTGTCGGTGGTTAGCAGTTCATCGCAGCCCTCCATCGCAGCGGTTGCCAAAATCACGGAGTCCACCGTCGGTAGCCCCAACCCATGACGGTAGCCCGCCGAACGTTGAACAATGTCCAACGAGGTGGGAACGATTCGCAGCCACGGGGCGGACTGAATCAACGTCAAGAAGTCAGCGGCTTCTTGCGACTTGCCCTGACGGTAGTAAGCCACCAGCACTTCATTGACACTAAGCGTGGACATCACTAACTCGTGCTGTCCCGCGACGGCGTCCTGCCAAACCTGACGAGCGCTCGCGTGCCCGACACCCATCAGGAGAAAGAATCCGCTGTCACACCCTTTGCGGGTCATCTTCCCGCTCCTTTTCCAGTTGCTCTAACAGTGCGTTGATGTTTGCATTCTTAAATCCTTCTTCCAGCAACCGCACGATTTCGTCTGCCAGTTGCTCGCGTGTCATCATCACCAGATGCCCCTCTTCCTCAAACACAATGACCTCATCGTGGGGCTTCAACCTTACTGCTTCCAACAACGCTTGCGGCAGGGGAACACTGCCGTCTTCCCGAATACGCACTTGCGCGGATAACATGCTCTCACCTCCCGAACCGAGTTCTACCCGCCATAACTGTTGTGATGATACCTACCCTGTTGATCTGGCGACTGCAGTTCTTCTCGCTCTCTGTCACGTAGAGGCTGCCTTCCGTATCAAAGGCAACGTCCATCGGGTAACGCGATCTCGCTTTTGTGGCTTGCCTACCATCTTACGTCCTTAACTCAACACCGTCACCGCTATCACACCCTGCGTCATGGCAATCAGAAAATGACTGTCGGTGGTCAGCAGTTCATCGCAGCCTTCCATCACAGCGGTTGCCAAAATCACGGAGTCCACCGTCGGCAGCCCCAAGCCGTGACGGTAGCCCCCGGCGCGCCAGGCAATGTCCTCCGTCACGATGACCAGCCTGACTCCCGCCGCGCGAATCCATCGGCGCACCAGTCGCTCACCAATGAGAGGCTTGCCGTGCCGATAGTAAAACGCCAGCAGTTCGCTGATGCTCACGGTGGAAACGAGCAGTTCCATGTTGCCCGCCACTGCATCCTTCCACGCGCCGACTGCCTGAGGATGCCCAACGCCCAGCCGAAGCCAGAAGCCGGTGTCAGTCCCTTTGCGGGTCATCCTTCCGCCCCTCCCCCAGTTCCCGGAGGGCTACCTCGATGTCTATTCCTTCCAGGCTTTGTTGCAGCAACCGCAGGAAATCTTCCGACAGTTGCTCGCGTGTCATCATCACCAGATGCCCCTCCTCTTCAAACACCACCACCTCATCGTGGGGCTTCAACCTTACTGCTTCTAACAACGCTTGCGGCAGGGGAACACTGCCGTCTTCCCGAATACGCACTTGCGCGGATAACATGCTCTCACCTCCCGAACCGAGTTCTACCCCGTCACAACTGTTGTGATGATACCCGTCTCGTTGACCTTGTGACGCAGTTCTTCTGGCTCTCTGCAACATGGAGGCTGCCTTCCGTATCAAAGGGCAACGTCCATCGGGTAACGCAATCTCGCTTTTGTCACTTGCCTGCCATCTCACGTTCTCAACTCAATATCGTCACCGCTATCACGCCCTGCGTCATGGCAATCAGAAAATGACTGTCGGTGGTCAGCAGTTCATCGCAGCCTTTCCGCACGGCAGTTGCTAAAATCATGGAGTCAACGGTGGGCAACCCCAAACCATGACGATAACCTGCTGATTGTTCTGTGATCTCGACCGAAACCGGCGTAAACTGCACCCAAGACGCATGGAGCAATCGGGAAACAAATCGCCGTCCCACAGTGGTTTGTCCGTAGCGATAATAGAGCGTCAGGAGTTCGTTGATACTCGCTGTGGATACGACTAACTCGCACTGCCCGCGTGCCGCATCTCGCCAAAAGGTGACAGCGGTGGGATGCCCGTTGAGCAACGCCCGAAAGAAACCCGTGTCACACCCTTTGCGGATCATCCTCACGCTCCCTTTCAATCTGTTCCCAATCCGCATCCTTAAGCGGCTCAAGCAACCGCACGATTTCGTCTGCCAGTTGCTCCCGTGTCATCATCACCAGATGCCCCTCCTCTTCAAACACCACCACCTCGTCGTGGGGCTTCAACCTCACTGCGTCCAACAACGCCTGCGGCAGGGGAACACTGCCGTCTTCTCGAATACGCACTTGTGCGGATAACATGCGCTCACCTCCCCGACCGAGTTCTGTGTGCAACAATCGTCATGATGATAAAAATGGGTCAACAAGCCTTCCGATGCGTTGGAAAACTCATTGACCCATTGACCCATTTCTGCCTACAGAATGTCGGCGTTAAGCGACTTACGCCGTCGCCAGCAGGGCGCGCTTGATGAGGACACGAGCCAGTTGGACTTTGTAGGCGTTGTCCTTTAAGGGACGTGCGGCTTTGACAGCGGCTTCACCGGCGGCAGTGGCAGTTTGCTCGGTGAGGGGTTTGCCGACGACGGCGGCTTCGGCTTCTTTGGAACGCCACGGGGTCGGGGCGACACCGCCCAACACGACGCGGGCGTCGCGGACCGTCTCGCCTTGCTTGCGCACCACTACAGCGACACTGACCAGGGCGAAGTCGTAGGAGTCGCGTTCCTTGAACTTAATGAAATGTCCCTTCGTCCCCGACGCCACAGCGGGGAGCGTCACGGCGGTCACGATCTCTTGCGCGCCGAGAACGGTTTCCTTCTGGGGGTCGTTGACGAAGAACTGCTCCAGCGGCAGCGTCCGCTCCTTGCCATCCGCGCCCAGAATCGAAACGGAGGCGCCGTAGGCAATGAGGGCAGGAGCCAGGTCGGACGCGCTCACGTCGGGCGTGCGGTCATTGGCAAAGATGGCGTGCCACTTGCTCAGACCCTCTGCCGTCGCTGCGGGACACTGCGCCCCGCCCCGTCGCGTGCACGCCGGGGCGTTCAGAACGCGGAAGTAGTAGCAGTGCGGGCGCTGACACAGTTCCCCGCCCACCGTGCCGACGTTGCGCACCTGCGGCGGACCGGCTTCGTGCGCCGCTGTGGCGAGGGCAGGGTACCTCTGGCGGATGTCGCTGTTCTCCAGCAGTGCCGCTAACGTCACGACCGCGCCGATGCGGAGTCCACCGCGCGCGGGCTGGATGCCCTTGAGTTCCGCCACGTTCTTCAGGTTCACCACCCGCGACGGCTGCACGATGCCCTCCTTCATCAAACCCAGCAAGTCACTGCCGCCCGCCATGACGACAGCGTTCCCCGTCAGCAGGGCAGGCACGTCTTTGAGCGCGGTGGGGCTGATGTATTCAAACGGTTTCATCGTTACGCCTCCTTTCTCGCCAGCGCGTTCAGGATGCGGTCGGGTGTGAACGGGAGTTCACGGACACGCACGCCAATCGCGTTGTAGATAGCATTGGCAATCGCCCCGGCGGGGGCAATGACTGGCGGCTCCCCGTTGCCGATGACGCCGCGCGCGCGGACCTCGGGCGGGTCCCATACCACCGTGATAATCTCTGGTATCTCCTTTGGTCCTGCGATGCGGTAATTGAGAATGTCGGGGTTGAGCATGATGCCACTCTTCGGGTCAAGGATGCGCTGCTCGCCCAGCGCCCAACTGATGCCCATAATCGCCCCGCCGTAGATTTGGCCCTCACAGGTCAGACGGTTGACGACGAACCCTTGATCCTGAATCGCCACAAACTTGACGACGCGCACCTTGCCGGTTTCAGTGTCCACTTCGACTTCGGCGAACTGCACCCCCGCCACGCCGGAACTGGTCAAGCCCGGCTGATTCTCCCCTTGCGTGCGCCTCACGACGAGCGGCTCAGGGCCGATTTTCGCGCAGGCTTGCTTCCAGGTGAGCGATCGGCTGGGGTTGCCTTTGACGAAGACTCTACCGCCTTCGCCGATGTCCAAGTCCGCCGCGCTCGCGCCGAGGTCAGCGGCGACTTTAGCGAACAGGGCTTGCTTGGCTTTCTCAGCGGCAATCTTCGCGCCCGAGGCGACCGCGCCGACCGTGGTGCTACCCCCACTGCCGCCGTCAGGCGGATAATCGGTGTTGCCGATAAAGACCGTAATCTGGTCGGGCATCAACCCCAACTCCTCGGCGGCGACAAGGGCGATGTTAGTGCGGGTGCCGGTGCCGAGGTCCTGCGTGGCGGTGCGGACTTCCACCCTTCCATCGCTAAAAATGCGGATTTCGGTGTTGTTGCCGTGCGGACCGCCGCCCCAGGTGTGGCAGGCGACACCGATACCGCGCTTAATGGGACCTTTGCCTGCACCGGGCGGGTTGTTGCGCCGATTCCAGCCGATGAGTTCCGCCCCATGCCGCAGTTGCGCGATGCGCGTGCGGTCTACTGTGGCACGAGTGGGGTCGGAACTGTCCGGGTTCAGGTTCCTGATGCGGAACTCAATCGGGTCCATCCCCAAGGCGTGCGCGAGTTCGTCCATTACCTGCTCGGTCGCAAAGCAGACGTGCGGGTGGTGCGGAGCGCGGAAGGCGCGCCCTTTACCCGCGTTCAGGTTGAGGGGAAGGAACTCGTTGCGCGACACGGCAGGAGCGACATAGACGTATTCCGGTCCCGGGCCGGGGTTGAACCCATCGCCATAAACGACGCGCTCGAGGACGGTGAGTTTGCCATCCTTGCTCGCGCCGGCGCGGAACTTCTGCGTCCCGCCGGGGCTGACGCCCCCGATATGGTGTTCGGGAGCGCGGTTTAAGAACAACTTCACGGGCGCCCCTGCTTCCCTTGCCAACTGCGCGGCGATGACGCCCCACGAG
>JANWYM010000219.1 GCA_025055355.1 Abditibacteriales bacterium | reverse complement strand
GGGCGATCAAGCGCCTGGAGGTGGTGGAGGCGTTTCGGAAGTCGCGGAACCGGCCGGAGTGGATGATTATGGAAGTGATCCCGGTGATGCCCCCGGAGTTGCGGCCGATGGTGCAGTTGGATGGGGGGCGGTTCGCGACGTCGGATCTGAATGATTTGTATCGGCGGATCATCAATCGGAATAATCGGTTGAGGCGGATCATGGAGATTAAGGCGCCAGAGTCCATCATCAACCATGAGAAGCGGCTGTTGCAGGAGGCGGTGGATGCGTTGATAGATAATGGGCGGCGGGCGCGGCCGGTGACGGGAAGTAATGGGCGTCCGTTGAAGAGCCTGAGCGATATGTTGAAGGGGAAGGAGGGGCGTTTTCGGAAGAATCTGTTGGGGAAGCGAGTGGATTATTCGGGACGGTCGGTGATCGTGGTGGGTCCGCAGTTGCGGCTGGATCAGTGTGGGCTGCCGAAGGAGATGGCGATAGAGTTGTTTAAGCCGTTCGTGATGAAGCGGTTGGTGGAGCGGGGATACACGGCGAATATAAAGACGGCGAAGCGGATGGTGGATCGGATGCGGACGGAGGTGTGGGAGGCGCTGGAGGAGGTGATTCGGGAGCATCCGGTGTTGCTGAACCGTGCGCCGACGTTGCATCGGTTGGGGATTCAGGCGTTTCAGCCGGTGTTGGTGGAGGGGAAGGCGATTCAGATTCATCCGTTGGTGTGCCCGCCGTTTAATGCGGATTTCGATGGGGATCAGATGGCGGTGCACGTGCCGCTGTTTCCTGCGGCGCAGGCGGAGGCGCGGGAGTTGATGTTGTCGACACAGAATCTGTTTTCCCCGGCGCACGGGAACCCGTTGATGAGCCCAGAGTATGATATCGTGTTAGGTTGTTATTATATGACGCAGATAACGGAGCATCTGGAGCGCGCGGCGGGTGTGCAGAAGGTATTCGGGGGGGCGGAGGAGGCGATATTAGCGTATGAGATGGGGGCGCTGGATTTGCATGCGCCGATTTTCGTGCGAGGGGAGGAACGCGGGGGAGAGATTTATCTGGTGGGGAAGCGGGTGAGGGCTGCTGACCTTGAAGTGAAACCGCCGTGGGAATGGAAGGGGCGCGGAAGGCCGAGGAGGTGTGTGCCGACGACGTGTGGGCGGCTGCTGTTCAACGAGGTGCTGCCAGAGGGGATGGATTACGTGAATGCGCCAGTGCTGAAGAAGGACCTCCGGGAGTTGGTGAGCGAGATCTATCGGGTGTGTGGCAATGAGGCGACGGTGAAGTTCCTGGATGAGGTGAAAACCCTCGGCTTTAAGTTCGGGACGCGGGCGGGGGTGAGCATCTCGATCGCGGATACGGATGTGGAGAGTAATCGGGAGGAGATTATCCGCCGCACGGAGCGAGAGGTGAGCCGCATCAACCGGCAGTATGAGCAGGGCGCCATCACCGCCGGGGAGCGGGAGCAGCAGGTGTGTGAGTATTGGATTCGGGCGACGGAGGAGGTGACGGAAAGCGTACTAAACTCCATCGGGAAATTTAACCCGCTCTACATGATGGTGAACTCCGGGTCGCGGGGGAACCCGAAACAGGTGAGCCAAATTATTGGGATGCGGGGGCTGATGATGGAGCCGTCGGGGCGGTTCATCGAGGACTTGCCGATTAAACACAATTTCCATGAGGGGTTGAGCCTGTTAGAGTATTTTATCTCGACGCACGGGGCGCGGAAGGGGTTGGCGGATACGGCGCTGCGGACGGCGGATGCGGGGTATTTGACGCGGCGACTGGTGGATGTCTCCCAAGATGTGATCGTGCGCGCCGAGGACTGTGGCACGCTCAACGGGATCGAGGTGTCGGCGATTGTGGATGGGAGCGATGTCGTCGAGTCGTTGAGCGACCGCCTGATGGGACGGTTGGCGGCAGCGCCGGTGACCGTGCCGCTGGATAGCCTGAGCGCCGATGAGGTGGCACGAGTGAAGCAAGGGGGCGCGCGGGAGGCGGGGCGGAACCTGTTGCTGCTGGTGGATACGAACGAGGAAATTACCCCCGAAATGGCGAGCGCGATTGACGAGTTGAGCAGCAAGGTCGAGTCGCTGCGGACGGTGCGGGTGCGTAGCCCGCTGACGTGCGACCTGCCCAACGGGATCTGCGCCAAATGCTACGGGCGTGACCTCTCGAAAGGGCGGTTGGTCGCCGTCGGGGAGGCGGTGGGCATCATCGCCGCCCAATCCATCGGCGAGCCGGGCACGCAGTTGACCATGCGCACCTTCCACCTCGGCGGTGTCGCCGGTCAATACCTCACCGGCGTCGCGGACGTGAAAAAGAAAAAGCAGGAAGCCCTCATGCGGTTTCACAGCGACCTGCGGCAAGGCGCCGTCACCTTCGAGCCCACCGCCAGCGGCGAAGCCGAGACGCGGCGGCAGATCCAGCGCTACCTCAAAGTCCTCGAAGAACCCGTGCGCGGGCTGCTCCGCGTCGTCGAACTCTTCGAAGCGCGCAAACCCAAAGGCGAAGCCATCATCGCCGAATACGACGGCGTGGTGGCGGACATCGAATCCAAGGGCGTGCGGCAGGTCATCATTCATTCCGAGCAACCCCTCGATGCGCTCGAGCACGTTCTCGGACACAAGCTCGCTGAGGATGTCATCAACCCCAAGACGAACAAAAAGGTGTTGGAGAAGGGCAAAGAGATCACGGAGAAAGACGTCGCCGCTGCGCGGGAAGCGGGCGTTAAGAAACTGACGCTGCGGCACGAATACCTCGTCCCCTATCGCGGCAACCTCAAAGTAGCCAAAGGCGACTACGTCCGCGCCGGCGACCGCCTCACCGAGGGACCCATCTGGCCGCAGACGGTTCTGAGTCTACAAGGTATCGCGGGCGTGCAGAACTACCTCGTCACGGAAATTCAGAAAGTTTACCGCTCGCAAAGCGTCACCATCAACGACAAGCACATCGAAATCATCGTCCGCCAGATGCTGCGCAAGCGTCGGGTCAAAGACCCCGGCGACACCGACCTGCTGCCGGGGCAAATCATTGACCGCTTCCAACTCGAAAGAGAGAACCAACGCGTGCGGCAGCACGGCGGCAGGGAAGCCACGGCGGATTTCGTCCTCCTCGGCATTACCGAAGCCGCCCTGGCTACGGACAGTTTCCTCTCCGCTGCCTCCTTCCAGAAGACTACAAAAGTCCTCACAGAAGCCGCCATCAAAGGCAAGGAGGACTACCTCACCGGGCTGAAGGAGAACGTTATCATCGGACGCCTCATCCCCGCCGGGACCGGCTTTAAAGCGCATGAGCAAGCTGCCGCTGCGGTTGCGAGGGAGAAAACCGGCGATCAAGACGACTCCGCCAACGGCGCGAACGGCGCGAGCGATAGCGATGAATGATGTCCAGAAGTTACGCAGTCGCTGACATCCGACTGCCCCCGCCGGTGCAAGGTCGGCGGGGGCAGACGTATGGTGACTGGCTAAAGACGGTAAACAGTCAGTCACGCCACCGTTGCCATGCCAGCCCCGGCCGGTCCACGCGGAACTGCACCAGCCGACAGTGCTCGACCTCCGTGACGTAAACCGTGCGCCCATCAGGGCCGCCGAAACAGAGGTTGCTGGGGCGCGCGCCGAGGACATCAATTTCTTTCAGCACCTCGCCTTGCGGCGTCATCTTCACCACCGTCCCCTTGCCGTAACGTGTGATGTAAAGGTTGCCGTCCACGTCACAGCGCATCCCGTCAAAGCCGTAGTCGGGGAACTGCTTGATCAGCCGCTTGTTCGTCAGCCCATCTTGGGTGATGTCAAACGCCCAGACGTTGCGCTGAACGCTTTCATTGACGTAGAGCGTCTTGCCGTCAGGGCTGACCTCGATGCCGTTCGTCGTCCCCATGTTCGGCGCGACGAGTTTGACCTTGCCCTGCGGGTCAATGCGCCAGACCTGCCCCGTGCCTTCCTTCCAGTTCGGGTCGCTGGCGTAAATCGTTCCATCAGGTGCGATGGCGAGGTCGTTCGGCTGGTTCATCCGCGGCTCGTGCGCGTAGACCGTGATGGCGCGTGTCTTCGGGTCAATGCGGAGGACGTTGTGATTCGTGTAGTCGGCGACATACATCATGCCTTTTTTGTCGAACACGATGCCGTTGCCGATGCTGCCGCTGGGGAGCCTGACGAACACTTCCCCTTTCCCCTCAGGCGTGACTTTGCCAATCGTCCCCTGCTCGGCGAAGTTGACCGCGTAAATGTTGCCCTCCCTGTCGCAGTTCGGTCCCTCAATGCCCGGTGTGAAGACGTTGTCAGCCGTCAGCGGTGTGGCGACGAAGAGCTTCTCCTCACCCTGGGCGGAGGATGACAGAGTAGCCAACAGCGGCAGGATGCAACAGGCAATAGCGAAGATAGTCCAGGGTATTATGAGGTCTTTCATGTTCTCTTCCCTCCTTTGGTGACGATACGTAAAAGACGAACAGGGTAAGCGACAACATCCCCCCGGCGGCGAGGATGGTGGACACCTCGGGAGGGCGACGCTCCAGCGGAGCCGACGGTGCGGCGGGAGCGATGGGCTCGGCGGGAGCCTCGCCCTCCCGGGCGGCGATTTTCATGTGGCGTGGCGGACCGTTTGAGAGGTGAACAACTCCGCTAAACGTCGTCCGCATCGTCCGATTCCTGCCGCGTGGCGTGTCAACGTCGCGGCAGGGGCTCCTGTCAAACAGGCGCATGGAAGGCGACGGCATACGCCCGTCGCTGCTGAGCGCTCAGGTTCGGGGCAGAACGATGCCAGGTGTATTTCGTGAAAATCAGGCAGTCGCCTGCCTGCGCAGGTTCGGGGACTTCACGAGAAAAGTCCACCTGCTCGAGTGGAATCCGCAATCGCTGGAAAGGCGTGCCGGTTTCACCCTGATGGAGCGTGGGGGTATCGTAGTAGGCTTCGTGCTCCACTAAGCCGCCCTTGTGACTGCCCGGCAGGAAACACAAGCAGCCGTTGTCGGCGCCGGCGTCGTCCAGGGCAATCCAGCAGTTGACCGTGCGCTCTGCGCTGTTTCGCCAGTAGAAGCCGTCCTGATGAAAGTGCGTCTCGACCCCGATGCCCGGCGTTTTGAGAATCACCTGGTCGGTATAGAGCGTAGCGTTCTCCCCAATGAGGTCGCGCACAATGGCAAGCAAGTGGGGATGTTGCGTGACGCGCTGAAACCGTTCGTCCACCAGCGCAGGACGCTGAATCCCTTCGGGCATCGGCAACCCCGACGGCGCGCGGAACTTCTGCGGATCCAGCGTCTGGAACATGCGCGGCGGCCACGTCACCCGCCCGTATAACACGTCCTCCAGCCTCTCGCGCAGCAGTGCGACTTCGGCTTCGGTCAGCAGTCCAACGATTTTGATGTAGCCGCGTTCGGTAAATGACTCTCTTTGCACGGACGACAACATGTCTCTCTCCCTCCGAGAACCGTCCTCATCGTCGTCCTCGTTCTCGTCATCAGTCGTCTGCGAGTGTGAGGGCAACGACGAGGACGATTCTACTTTAATACGCGACACCCAGTTTAATCATGGATGTCGCATCGTTGGCGATTTTCGGATAAGCAGTCAGCAGTTCCTCGAACCTCACCACAGGCTGCACGATGAGGTCACCCCTGAGTCGCCCTTCGACGAGCCAGCGGAACGCGGTTGCATAAAGGCGCTTTTCATTCCAGCGCGGGTGGTCGCGGTTCGGCTCGCTGCAGGCGCGGGAGAAGACGATGTGAGGGCGGTTGAGGTGCGCCTCCGCCCCGAAGTCCAAGCCCGCCCCGTAGGGCGGTGGATACGCGCCCGCGACCACCGTGCCGCCGAACGCTACCCCCCGCAGGGCGTCCTGCATTGCTTGCGTCGCCCCGCTGTATTCGATGACCACGTCCGCCCCCCGCCAGTCGGTCAGACGACGAATCTCTGCTCCCGCGTCGCACGCCGTCGGGTCAAGCGCGACGTCCGCCCCTAATTCTAACGCAATCTGGCGCCGCAACGCAAGCGGGTCTACGGCGATAATCAGCGCTGCGCCCGCGAGGCGCAACAACTGAACCGCCATCAAACCGATCGCGCCGAGCGAGAACACTGCCACTGCATCGCCGAGGCGCACGTTCCCGTCCCGCACCGCTCCCAACGCAAAGTCGGCGGGGTCCAGGCACACGGCGGATTTCCATGACATCGTTGCAGGCAGTTTCCAGCAGGAGTTTTCATGGACAACCTGCGTCTGCCGAAACGGACCGTAGCACAACACGCGGTCGCCTGCGGCAAGTTGCGTCACGCCCTCACCGACTTCTACCACCGTGCCGACGTTCATGTTGCCCGGTCGCCACGGATACGGATGGCTGGGCTGCTCGCGCACGTGCATCCCCTTCTGCACGTCGAACCTGCCGCGCAAGTTGCCGTAGCCTTTGAAAATACTCAACTCCGTTCCGTGCTTCGCTGCTCCAAACTCGCAGCGGATGCGCACTTGGCCCGTTTGCAGCGGTGGTTCTTCGTAATCGCGCCACGCTAACTTGAGAGGTTCGGGGCAGATGAGCTCTTTGGGCATTGGAAACCTTTTTCCTTAAGAGTGACGCGGTTGCCCTCCTCTTTTTCCCCCTTCTCCAACCTCATGCCCTTCCCTGCATGGGAAGAGTTGGAGGGCAGGGAGGATGGTATAAGCAACTGCGTCACTTTTGCTCCTTTCACGCCGGCAAAATATCCGCAAACACAAACCCGTCCCGCTCCACGATTTCCCCGACCTGAATTGGTATGGGGTGCCGAAACGCAGGTCCGTCCCACGCGAACGTATGGAACTCTCCCCGCTCGCCGCAGGGGTCCACCGAGGGCGGCAGGTCAGCGAGGAACGCCGCGTCAAACTCGCGCCCGACGAAGCGTGGGTCTAACTGCTGGGGATTGACGCACGTGAGGGTCGCCCTCACGCCCGATGCAATCATCTCTCGCGCCAGTTGTGTCGTGTCGCGCCGCCACAACGGAAACAGGGGCGTCAAGCCCGTGCCTTGCAGTTGCTTCTCGCGGTAGGCGCGGATGTCCTCCAAGAAC
>JANWYM010000218.1 GCA_025055355.1 Abditibacteriales bacterium | reverse complement strand
TTGATTTCTTTCCTTGCTATGGGCATGACGCCACATTTGCCATCGGTCTCTGTGGAGGGACATCCGGAGGGGCGGCGCGTCCCTGCCAGCCCGATGTGGTCGCCGAAACAGGGCTGGCACGGCGATGCCGCCCCTACGAGTGGCACATTCTGCGTCATGCTCCTTCCTTTGTTTCTCACCTCTTCGATAATCCAAATCGAGAAAGGAGCAAGCCATGCAAAGGACTCATCGCGGCTTCACGCTGATTGAGTTATTGGTGGTGATCGCCATCATTGCCATTTTAGCGGCGATCTTACTGCCTGTTTTCGCTCAAGCCCGCGAAAAAGCGCGTGCTACGAGTTGCTTGTCCAACTGCCGCCAAATCGGTTTGGGCGTCCAGATGTATGTGCAGGACTACGATGAAGGGTTCCCCTTCGCGCGCATGATGGGGCATCATCACGGTGCGATGCGGTCCCCCATCAGTTGGCTGGACACGGTGCAGCCGTATGTGAAAACGCGCCTGCTTTACCGCTGCCCGTCCGACGGCAGCGCGCTGTGGAACGACCCGACGATGCCGCGCCAGACGACCTACGGCATCAACGGTTACTTCACCCCCAACCACCCTCCCTATTGGGGCGTTCGGTTGGCGCAGGTGACTTACCCGGCGCAGTGCATCATCGTGGCGGAGTTGTCCGACGACCGCCGGGGCGACCACTTTATGCCGATGTTCTGGGGCGACCCGCCCAAAGTGGCGAATCCGATGATGCAGATGATGGAGTGGGACATGATGAGGAATGAGCCGAAGAGCCTCTCCATTCGTCGCCACCAGAACGGGGCGAACTACGTCTTCGTGGACGGTCACGCCAAGTGGTATCGCTTTGAGCAGACGTGGAACGCCGGGGCGCGCGTTGACTGGTATGACCCCAGCCGACCGTAGTCCTCACGGAAGTGGGAGGGAGCAGCTTTTTGCTCCCTCCCTTGAAAATAAATCGTCGTCGTCCTCGTTCTCGAACCTCAAAAACGACCGATGACGAGGACGAGGACGATTCTCATTCGGCGTGGCATCTGATGGGGAACATATACAACTCCCCAACCTCCCACTTGCGCGTTTTTCCCCACTGTGATACAATGAACGGCGCGTTGCTACGTTTTTGAAATTCGTGTTATGTAGTCAGGGGGAAGGCATGGGTTGGCGCAAGGCTGGGAGTTGCTTCTGGTGCACTTTCATCGTTTTGTGGCTGTGGTTTCAGTCACCTGTCGTGGCGCAGACGGCAAAGTTAGAGGACGCACCGAAAACCGGGCAAGACAAGGAGAACGAGAAGGACAAAAAACCCGCCCCGACAGGCGAAACACCTGAGACGCTGCCCGAGGTCGTCGTGACTGAACGCTCGACGAACCTCGTCGGCATCGCGGACTCAGCGACGCAGGGAACGGTGGGCAGTTTGCAACTCAAACAGCGTCCGCTGCTGCGTCCGGGCGAGTTGCTCGAGACCGTGCCCGGCGTTATTATCACCCAGCACAGCGGCGCAGGCAAAGCGAACCAGTTCTTCCTGCGCGGGTTCAACTTGGACCACGGCACCGACTTGGCGGTGTCGTTGGACGGCATGCCCCTCAATTTTCCCACGCACGGACACGGACAGGGCTACTTGGACTTGAACTTTCTGATTCCCGAACTCATCAGCGGCATCGAGTATCGCAAGGGCGCCTACAGCGCGCAGCAGGGGGATTTTTCCTCGGCGGGGTCGGTGGACATTTCCTACTTCAACCGATTGCCGTCCCGTCTTCTCCACTTCAATGGCGGCAGTTTCGACTTCGGACGTTTGATCACCGTCGGGTCGTCGAAAAATTTCGTTTACGGGTTGGAGTTGTTCCACAACGACGGGCCGTGGACGCGCCCTGATGATTATCGCCGGTTCAACGCGGTGCTGCGCTACGTTCAAGGTGATGACAGAAAACGGTTCACGCTGACGGGCATGGGCTACCGTGGCAAGTGGCACGCCACCGACCAAATCCCACAGCGCGCCCTCGACAGCGGACTTCTCGGACGCTTCGACGCGATAGACCCCACCGATGGCGGCAGGACCCATCGTTACAGTCTTTCAGGGCAATGGCAGCAGCGCAACGAGGACTCGGAAACGCGAGCGAACTTCTACGTGATTGATTACAAGTTGAACCTGTTCTCCAACTTCACCTATTTTCTCGACCATCCCGAAACGAATCCGCCGGGGCGGCAAGGCGACCAGTTTGAGCAGGCGGATGACCGCACGGTATTTGGCGGGGGCGTGTCGCGCCGCTGGCGCACGGTGACGTTTCAGCGCGAGGCGGAAAACATTGTTGGGCTGCAGTTCCGCCACGACCGCATCAACCCCGTCGGACTTTACAACACGCAGAACCGCGTGCGCTTCGAGACGGTGCGTGAAGACCGCGTGAAGCAGACGAGTTTTGCGCCCTACTTTGAGAACCGTATCCGCTGGTCGGACACGTTCCGCACCGTCGCCGGGGTGCGCTGGGACGCGTATCGCTTCAACGTGAACAGCAGCATCCCCGTCAATTCAGGCAAGACGCGGGACTCTATTTTGAGTCCAAAATTGACGATGATTGTCGGACCGCACCACGACACGGAGTTTTACCTGAACCTCGCGCGGGGTTTTCACAGCAACGACGCGCGCGGCACGACCATCACGGTTGACCCGAAGACCGGCGACCCTGTGGATCGGGTGACACCGCTGGTGCGGGCGAAGATGGCGGAAATCGGCGTGCGCACAGCGCGGATCAAAAACTTGCAAAGCACGCTGTCACTGTGGAGGCTGGACCTGGACTCCGAGTTGCTGTTCGTCGGCGACGCAGGCACTACGGAAGCCAGTCGCCCCAGCCGCCGCACAGGGATGGAGTGGACGAACTACTACACGCCCAACCGGTGGCTGACGATTGATGCCGACCTGGCGATTTCGCGCGCCCGCTTCACCGATGACGACCCAGCGGGCAACCGCATCCCCGGCGCGATTGAAAAAACGCTGGCGCTGGGCGTGGCGGTGGAATCACCGTCGGGCTGGTTCGGCAGCGTGCGGCTACGCTACTTTGGACCGCGCCCGTTGATTGAGGACAACAGCGTGCGCTCCAAGTCCTCCACGCTGGTCAACGCCCGCCTCGGTTACAAGTTTCGCAACCGCCCCCTGCGCGTGACGCTGGAGATTTTCAACCTGTTCAATCGCCAGGTCAGCGACATTGACTATTTTTACACCTCGCGTCTGCCCGGCGAACCGGCGGCGGGCGTGGATGACATTCACACTCACCCCGCCGAAAAGCGTTCGGTGCGGTTGAGCGTGCAGTGGGAGTATTAGAGGTATGGTTGTGGACAATCCTCGGGACATTCAGTGGGCGTTGCAGGCGTCCATCGTTTTGCACGTCGTCCTGTTCCTCTCCATCATCGGATGGACTTACGCGGGCGGACAGGAAAAATCTCGCGTGCTGATGGAAGTAGAAGTCGTGTCGCCTGTGACGATGACGCCGACCCTTGTGGAGCGTCCGCATGAACCGAAGCGCGTGGTGGTGGCTCGGTCTCCCGTCATGCCTCCTGTCTTCCCCGTCAAGAAAAAAGTCGCCCTGCCCGCGCCACAGCCCAAACAGCGCAACAGGACAGCCAAGCATCCAGAGTCTGCCCTGCCCATCGTCAACAAAGCGGAAGTGCCGCTCAACCCAAACGACGCGCCGTCTGCGCCGCAAGGCAACCCCGAGCCGCCCGCGCCACCAAGCCATTCAACTCCGCCCGCCGCGAACCTATCAGGCGGCGGTGGAAGTGCGTCGAAGCCAGCGATGATCGCCAGTCCGTTTGGCATGCCCAGCGGCAACACGGGGGGAAGCGGCGACGGCGGCAGTGGCATCGGCGTGGGCGGTGGGGGTGAAAGTCAGGTGGGCAGCGGAGCGGGCAGTGCGGGTGCGAGAGTCAGCGGCGTTCCCGCTGGGGGAGTAGGGGGAGGACAAGGCGGTGGGGCTGGCACGAGTGGACACAGCGAAGTTGTTAAGGAAACCCCCAAGCCACCACCGCCACCCAAAACGGAGACGCCCGTTCCTCCCCCACTGCCGATGGCTTTGAAGCGCGAGGAAGTCAAACGCGAGGAGGCACCCCGCATCGAAACGAAGCGGGAAGAACCGCCGCGCCCGGAGCCTCCGCGCGAGGAGCCTTTGACGCAAGCGAAGCCCAAATACCGCAACAATCCCAAACCCGACTATCCCCCCGACGCCCGACGGCAGAAGCAAGAAGGCGTCGTCTATCTGCTCGTGTCCATCAACGCGCGCGGGCGCGTCGAGGATGTGCAGGTGGACCAGAGTTCGGGCTTTACGTTGTTGGACGAAGCCGCGCTCAAGGCGGTGCGGCGTTGGGAGTTCGAACCGGCGCGGCGCGGCGACACGCCCGTGCCAACGCGGGTGAGGGTGCCTATTCGGTTTAAGTTGGAGTAACTCAACTTTTGCGTTTTGCCGTTTTACCCCTTAAAGTCGCCCGCGACGCTGTCGCGGAATTCTCCGTCGCGGCGCGACGGACGACATGGCGGCGAAACGCAAAAGTTGAGTTGGGGTAAAATAGACAGCCCCGAAGGAGAGTCAAAGAATGAACAAAGTAAGCAAGGTTGCGGTTCTCGTTTGCGCAGTGACGTTGACCGTCTCTCCGTGTTGGACGCAGCCAAGCCCGCCGTTGAGCGACGAGGAAATTTGGGCGCGGATTGAGCAGTTGCAAAAAGAGTTAGATGAATTGAAGGCTCTTGTCAATCAGCGTGCCGCCTCGCCGATTGACAAACCAGCGGCGCCGTCGCCATCCCCCATCACTGTGGCCGCGCCCAGCAAGTTCCGCTTCAGCGGCTACCTTCAAGCGCGCGCCTTTGATGACCAGACCACAACCAATGCGCCGAAGCGCACCGACCAGTTCAACGTGCGCCGCGTCCGTCTGGAGTTCGCAGGCGACCTGTCGCAAAACGTCGGAGGGCGTTTGACCTTCGACGTCGGCGGCAGCACGGGCGTCGGTTCTCTTCGTGATGCCTACGTGGACGTAAAGACCAAAGCCGCCACGTTTCGGGTGGGGCAGTGGAAGTTTCCTTTCAACTACGAGATGGCCTTGTCAGAATCGGAACAGATGGCGTTAGAGGCTTCGCTGGCTACTCAGCGGTTATTTCCCGGCAGCCGCGAGCGGGGAGCGATGGTGGACGTTGATTTGTCGAAGAGCCTCCATGCTCCGCTTTCCTTGCAAGTGGCTCTCTTCAACGGTGTCGGACCGAATCAGTCGGACAACAATCAAAGCAAAGACGTCTTTGCCAGCCTCTCTTACAGCACGCCAAAATTTCAAGCGCGTCTATCGGGCATAACGGGACACTTCAACTTCACCCCCACCTCTGGGGCGGGCGCGCCGTTTCGGACGACCAAGCGCCGCGTCGGCTTGACGCTGCGCACCGTGCAAAGTGGCTGGGACGTGCACGGGCAATTCATCAGAGGGCAGGGGGATTTTCCAACGAGCGGTTCAGCGCCGACGCTGACAGGAACACTGGGCACGACAGGAAGTTTCAACAACAACGACGTGGCGGGATGGTATGTGATGGCAGCGCGAAAGTTACACGCGAAACCCATCACACTTTGGGGAAGGTTTGAGCGGTTCGATCCCAATACTGATATAGGCGGTGATACCATTGGGATCGGCGCGATGGGTGGCTTCTGGGATGCCACCCCGCAGTTGCGCTTCACGTTGGGCATCTACCGCAAAGCGTTCCGCACCGTGCCAGAGAAAACAACGTTGGGATTTCAAACGCAGGTGAAGTTCTAAAGGAGGGAAAGATGATGTTCCAAAAAGTGATTGGTCACCACAAAAGAAGGCAGAAGGTGGGAGGCGGAAGGCGGTTCCTTTTGGGATCTGTTTTTTGCTTTCTGCTTTCTGCTTTCTGCCTCCTGCCGACGCAAGGGCGTCTCGACCGTGTCGAACAGGAGGAAAAACCCGTCGGCTTGCCCAATTTTTTCAAACTCAGCAACAACATTTATAGCGGCGGAGAACCCGACGGAGAGAAAGCGTTTCAATCGCTCCAGCGGCTGGGGGTGAAGACCATCATCAGCGTGGACGGGGCGCGACCGGATGTGGAGACGGCGTGCAAATACGGCATGCGCTATGTGCATTTTCCCATGGGCTACGACGGCTGCCCTCGCCCCCGCGCCCTCGAGATCGCTCGCGCGGTGCGTGACTTGCCCAAGCCGGTTTACATTCATTGCCATCACGGCAAGCATCGCGGACCCACAGCGGCGGCGATTGCCCGCATCGTCGTGGACGGCATCTCCCATGAACAAGCCATCGCGGAGATGAAGCGGGCGGGCACCGACCCGCGCTACGTGGGGCTGTATGCCGACGTGCGGAACTTCCGCAAACCCACCAAGGCAGAACTCGACCGCGCTTCCAACAAGTTTCCCTCCGTGGCACCCGTGCCGCCTTTTCGGCGGGCGATGGTGGACATTGACCATCGCCACACCGCCCTGAAGCAATCGCAAGCCGAGGGCTGGCAGCCGCCGAAGGACCATCCCGACATCAACCCACCGCACGAGGCGCTGCAACTCATGCAAGCGTTCCGCGAACTGAACCGCTCCCCGGAGGTGCAGAAGCGCCCTGCCGACTTCCGCCAGATGATGATAGACTCGGAGCAAGGCGCGGCGCAACTCGAGCAAGCGCTGCGCCGTCTGGCAACGGGCGACGCCTCAGCAGCGGTGGCGGCTGACCAAGCCTTCACTGTCATTGATCGGGCATGCACGGCTTGCCACGTCAAATATCGCAACGTGCCACGCAAAGGACGCGGTTAAGAGCCTATCCCGAAGATTGATGTCGTAGCGAGCGCATGGATGCCATCGCGCGGCGCGCAGCGATGGCAAGGAACGAAGCAAAGCCATCCCCCGGTGAAGGAGATTGCTTCGCTGCGCTCGCAATGACATCTTCGGGCGACGGGGATGGCTGCGCGGCGCTCGCCATGACAGGCGCACAGGGGTCATGGCGAGCAAAGCGAAGGTATCTCCGCCGGAGGGGGATGGCTTTGCTCCGCTCGCTCCGACAAGTGGAGGGCGCTGCAG
>JANWYM010000217.1 GCA_025055355.1 Abditibacteriales bacterium | reverse complement strand
ACACGAACACGCTCATGCGTCATACTTCTGCGTGGATGTAGCGGAGGTGAGTCATCGTGCCGTCACGGTTTCCGGGCATGGACCCTTATGTGGAAGGACAGGTGTGGAAAGAGTTCCATAACAACTTCATCTCAGAGATTCAAGCCGCCTTAGTGCCACGCCTGCGTCCGCGTTACGTCGTGCGCCTTGAGGAGCGTGTCTACGTGGAACGCGAACCCAATGGGACATCGCATTATATCATCCCAGATGTAACCCTGGTTGAAGACACTGCCCCTCTGACCCTAACGGGCGGAGGTAGCACGGCAACCGTGGCTCAACCTGTTGCTATTCCCGTCGTCATGCCAGAAGAGGTGCGGGAGTTGTATCTCGAAGTGCGGTTGCGCGAAACGCATGAGGTTGTGACTGTCATCGAAGTGCTTTCGCCCGACAACAAGCGCACGGGCAGCGATGGACGAAGAGAGTATCTCGCCAAGCGGGAGATTGTGCTGAAAAGCCCTGCGCACCTGATTGAAATTGACCTGCTGCGTGGGGGGACACGGCTGCCCATGGCGCGACCTTTGCCGCCTGCGGACTATTATGTTTTCGTCCACCGCTCACAACGCCGCCCGATGGCAGATGTCTGGCACTTCACTCTGCGCGACCCGATGCCGACGATCCCCGTGCCGCTTGCAGGCAACGACCCCGATGTGTCGCTGGATTTGCAGGCGGTCTTCAACGCCGTTTACGACCGCGCGGGTTACGATTATTCGCTGGACTATCAGCATGGAACCGTGCCGCCGCTCAGTGAGGAAGAGGCGGCGTGGGCGCAGGGGCTGTTGACTATCTCCTCAACGTCGGATGAAAGTCCTCGTCGTCCTCGTTCCTGAACCTCAGAAACGACCGACGACGAGGACCCATCTCTACGGCAATCATTATGCGGGGGACGCCCAGCCGTCGCGTCCTCATAAAACGCCTACGCATGAGGATACGATGCTTTCTGCTTGGGGGTCAAAGCCGCGAATGGCACGAGCCAAAGCGCAGAGACGGAGGCGTCAGCGACAGCCTTTCTCCGCTCGTGAGTCGGAGGTTGCGCCATCGTTATTCGCCTTGCTTCGCCCCACACTCTGGGCAGAACTTGGAGCCAGCGGGCATCTGTTTGCCGCAACTGATACAGAACGCGGCGGCGGCGATTTTTTGTCCGCAGCCGGGGCAGAACTTCGCGCCGGCGGGGAGAGCGGTGTGACAACTGGGGCATGTCCCGACAGCGGCAGGCGCAGCAGGCGCGGCGGGCGCGCCGCTCATCGCGTCAGCGATTTGCTTTGCCATCCCCAAGCCCATGCCGATGCCCGCGCCCATGCCCAAGCCTTCGCCCGCGCCACCGCCCGACTGCGCGGCAGCCTCCATGGCGCGCGCGGCTTTGAACTGCGTGTAGGTGCGCATGTCGCCGATGGCTGCCATGCCCGTGCGCTCGTCCACGATTTTCTGCACCTCTTCAGGCAACGAGAACGACTGGACGACGAAGTCAACGAGTTGCAAGCCGTAACTTTCAAAGTCACCTGCGACGCGGGTTTTAGCGGCGACGGCGATTTCGTCGTAGAGGCGCGGCAAGTCAAACACCGACTTCGCCAGTTCACCCACGATGTCGGCGAGTCGGGCGACGAGGATGTTGCGGAAATACTCCTCGACCTGCGCCTGTTCGTAGATGCTCTGTGTGCCGACGAGTTTGTTGACGAACAACTGCGGGTCGGTCACCCGCACCGAAAAGGTGCCGAACCCGCGCAGCCGCACCATCGCCAACTCCGGGTCGCGCAGCAGAATCGGCTCTTTCGTGCCCCATTTGAGGTTGTTGAACACTTTCGTGCTGACGAAGTAAACTTCCGCACGGAAAGGGCTGCGCCCGCCGAACGGAATCGCCAGCAGCCGCGTCAGCAGCGGTAGGTTCGCGGTCGTCAGCGTGTGCCGTCCTGCGCCGAAGGTGTCCAGCGCCTTCCCGTCGCGGAAGAACACCGCCACCTGACTTTCCATCACCACCAGTTGCGCCCCCCACTGAATCTCGCCACCGCCCGGCCAGCGCCACACCATGTCCGTCCCAAAATCATCGCGCCATTCAATCACTTGTGGCATCGTCTACACCTCTTCTTAGACAGGATTGACAGGAAAAGACAATCATGTTCGTCCTGTTAATCCTGTCTCAAGGCTCTTACGCAATGCCGCTCAGGAGGCTCTCACGCGCTTGAAGCGCGGCGTCCCAAGCGTCCAGTTGAGCATTGACCGCTTCCAACGCGGCAGGCACGTCACCACCGCTGCGCACGGCAGCGAACACAGCGTCCACTGCCGCCTCCAAATCCTTCACGCCGGCTTCGAGCGTCATGTCATGTTGATAGACTTGTTCCAATTCTTCTTCGTTGATTTTGATGGCGTCGAAGAAACCAGCGTAGCCCCGGTCGGCGTGGCGCAAGCGGTCCATCAGCGTTTCCAGTCGCTGCTTCACACGCTCGATGTCGTCCAACAAATCCAGTTGCATCTTGTTGGTCAGATCGGTTTGCACCCGCAGTAACTTCTGACTCGATGCCGATAGCAGCGCCGCCAGATGGTCGCGCACCATCTTGTCCGCGTCGCGTCGCCCCTCACGCTCGATGTAATCTTTGACACCGGGGATGCTTTGCGCGAACTGCTCCAGCCAAGAATCTCGTCCTGACAGTATACGCTGTTTAACGTCACGCATCTTAGCACCTCTTTTGAGACCTCAAGGCGGTCAACGGATTTCGGTAGCGGATGAAACGGATGGCGTCGGCGTCCAATCCAAAGGTAATCCGCTTAATCCGTTACCGAAATCCGTTGACAGCGTTGAGGCGGTCAACGGATTTCGGTAGCGGATGAAACGGATAGTGTCAGCGTCCAATCGGAAAGTAATCCGTTTCATCCGCTACCGAAATCCGTTGACCGCCTTGAGGCAGAATCGGTCCGTCCTATTCATCCTGTTTAAGTGTAATCCTATTATATTACAAACCGCTTATACGGCACAAATGGGAGAAGGTTGCATTTTGTAGGGAGCAACGGATATGGACTGTCTAACGAACCGTTGACATCCTACGGTAATCCTCAATTGCGTATATGAGGACGCGGCAGTATTGTCTCGTTTGCTGCCACCGCGCTAACTGGAATCGGCAACTCCTTCACCTCTGGTGCAGACGCGCCGCTGGGAATGGGGAGAGATTTCAGTTGGGAGGTTCGAGAACGACGACGAGGACGATTTTCATCCGACATGGTGCCCCGATGTGTCGGAGTATGAACGATTCCCTTCGAGCCATCAGTATAACAGAAAATCGCAACGAGGACAGATGGGCAGAATTGTCATTGCCCTTGCGTTCAGTTATAATGGTGGTGTCAAACACTGTGACACGCGAGGTTTGGTGGATGTCGGACGCCTTTGTGACAGCGATTGCGAACGTGGTGAGCGCCCAGACGGACCTCTCGCCGGCGGAGGTGGAAGAACTGATCGAGACGCCGCCGAGCAGCGAGATGGGCGACTACGCGGTGCCGTGCTTTGCCTTAGCGCGGAAGTGGCGCAAGCCGCCAGCGGCGATTGCCGCCGAGTTGGCGGCGAAGATTGCGCCGAGCGAGTATCTCGCCAAGGTGGAGAACGCCGGTCCCTACTTGAACTTCTTCGTCAACAAGCGATGCTTGGCGGAGGAGACGTTGAAGCGGGTGGCGACGGAGGGGGCGCGTTACGGCACGTCGAACGTGGGCGCGGGGAAGACGGTGGTCATTGACTTTTCCCATCCCAACATCGCCAAGCCGTTTGGAATTCATCATCTGCGCTCCACCGTCATCGGCAACGCGCTGCGCAACGTCTACCGCGCGCTGGGCTATCATGTCGTCGGCATCAATCATCTTGGCGATTGGGGGACGCAGTTCGGCAAACTCCTCGCCGCCTGGCAACGCTGGGGCACGGGGGAACTGACGGAGGACATCTCGGTTGCGACTTTGCTGCAGCTTTACGTGCGCATTCACGACGAGATTGAGAACGACCCGGCGGTGGAGGAGGAAGCCCGCGCGTGGTTTCGCCGTTTGGAGCAAGGCGACCCCGAGGCGCGGCGGATGTGGGAGGTGTGCCGCAACGTCAGCCTCAAGGAGTTCAACCGCGTTTATGAGATGCTGGGCATCACGTTTGAGTCGGTGGCGGGCGAGAGTTTTTATCAGGACAAGATACACGATACTTTGCAGCGGTTGCAGGACAAAGGCTTGACGACAGTGAGCGAGGGGGCGACGATTGTGGACCTCAAGCCGTGGGGGATGCCGCCGTTTATCGCGCGCCGCCGCGATGATGCGTCGCTCTACGCGACGCGCGATTTAGCCGCCGCCGAGTATCGCTGGAGCACTTACCACTTTGACAAGATGCTTTACGTCGTGGACGTGGCGCAAAGCCTGCACTTTCAGCAACTTTTCAAGGTGTTGGAACTGATGGGCTACGAGTGGCACGCGCGGTGCGCCCACGTCGTGTTCGGGCGGATGCTGGGGCTGTCCACCCGCGAGGGCAAGGTCATTTTTCTGGAGGACGTGCTCAACCATTCGATTGAACTGGCGCGGAAGATGGTGGAGGAGAAGAACCCCGACCTGCCCAATAAAGACGAGGTCGCCCAGCAAGTCGGCATCGGCGCGGTGATTTTCGCCGACCTCAAGCGCGGGCGCATCAAGGATTACGTCTTCGATTGGGAGGAGGTGTTGAACCCGTTCGGAGATACGGGTCCGTACCTGCAATACACCCACGCGCGGTTTTGCAGCATCCTGCGCAAAGCCGCCCAACCGGTGGTCATGGGGGGCGTGGACTATGCCCGCCTGAGCGAAGCGGAAACGGTCGCGCTCATCAAAGCCATAGCCGCCTTTCCGCGCGCCGTCCAGCAAGCCGCGCGGGACTACGAGCCGTCCATCGTCAGCCGCGCCCTGCTGGACATCGCGGACAAAGCCAACAAGTTCTACGAGAAGCATCAGGTCATCGGGGTGGAAGAGACCACCTTCCACGCCCGCTTGCTGTTAGTGGACTGCACGCGGCAGGTTTTGGCGAACGGTTTGCGGCTGCTGGGCATCGCAGCGCCGGAGGAAATGTGAACGTAGCGCAGGCTTCCAGCCTGCATCATGGTTAGATGATTGGGTAATGAGAGCGCCCAACCATCTAACCTCCGACGTGCCCCATGAAAGTTCCCTTTCTCGATTTAACCCGCCAGTATCAGCAAATCAAAGCGGAGTTGGACGCAGCGGTGTTGAAGGTGTTGGCAAGCGGGCAGTTTATTCTGGGGGAGACGGTTAAGCAGTTTGAAGAAGCCGCAGCGCACTATTGCGGGGCGCAGCATGCGGTGGGCGTCGCGTCGGGAACGGATGCGCTGGTGCTCGCGCTGCGGGCGCTGGGCATCGGCGTGGGCGATGAGGTCATCACCAGCCCCTTCACGTTCTTTGCGACGGCGGAGTGCGTGTCACAGGTCGGCGCGACGCCGGTGTTTGTAGACATCGAGCCTGACACCTTCAACCTTGACCCCGCCGCGATTGAGTCTGCGCTGACGTCGCGCACGAAAGCCGTCATCCCCGTCCACCTGTTCGGGCATTGCGCCGACATGGAGCGCATCCACGCGATCGCGGAAAAGCACGGGCTGTTCGTCATTGAAGACGCGGCGCAGGCGTGGGGCGCGACATGCAACGGCAAACGGGCGGGCGGTCTTGGCTATGCGGGGTGCTTCAGTTTCTTCCCGACGAAAAACCTCGCCTGCTGCGGCGACGGCGGGTTGCTGACCACCAATGATGACGAAATTGCCCAGCAGGTTCGCCTGCTGCGCACGCACGGGCAAGCGCAGCGATACGAGCATGTGATGCTGGGCTACAACAGCCGCCTCGACGCCCTGCAAGCCGCCGTGCTGGCGGTGAAACTGAAATATGTTGACCGGTGGAACGAACGGCGTCGCCAGCACGCGCAGCGCTACAATGAACTGTTCGCCGGCACGCCTGTCGTCCCGCCCGCCGAGAAGCCCTACGCGAAGCACGTTTATCACCAATACACAATTCGCGTTCCCCACCGCGACGCGGTGGAAAGGTCGCTGAAAGAGGCGGGCATCGGCTGCATGGTTTACTATCGCGTCCCGTTGCACCTGCAGCCCGTTTACGCGCATCTGGGTTACCCAGCCGGTAGTCTTCCCGTCGCCGAACAAGCCTGCCGCGAAGTCATCTCCCTGCCGATTTTCCCGGAGTTGACCGAAGAGGAAGTGGAGTATGTCGCGGAGACGGTCAGAACGGCGGTGAAGGGGTGAAGGAGCGGAGTCCTCAACTGGTTGAGGCAGGAGCCCCCGAGCAAGTTCAAGACTTCGGATTGTCATCCTTTCACCTCTTCACCCCTTCATCTCTTCACCATGCATCATTCTTCATTCTGGCACTCGCGTTCCGTCCTCATCACTGGCGCCAGCGGCTTTGTGGGCAGTTGGTTGACCTTGTGGCTGGTGGAGGCGGGAGCGCACGTCGTCGCGTTGGTGCGCGACTGGGTGCCGCAATCGAACTTTGCGCGGGCGCGGCTGGACGAGCGCGTGACGGTGGTGCGCGGCGGCGTGACGGACTTGGACACGGTGCAGCGCGCCCTCAACGAATACAGCGTGGACACGGTGTTCCACCTCGCCGCCCAAGCCATCGTCACGACGGCGCAGCGTTCGCCGCTCTCAACGTTCGACACGAACATCCGAGGAACGTGGAACGTCCTCGAAGCCGCGCGGCTGTGTCCGTCGGTGCAGCGCCTCGTCGTCGCTTCCAGCGATAAAGCCTATGGCACCTATCCCGAAGACCAGTTGCCCTACCGCGAGGAGTATCCCCTGCGCGGCACGGCGCCTTACGAGGTTTCCAAGTCGTGCGCCGACTTGCTGACGCAATCCTACTTTCACACTTACTTCCGCCCCGCCGGTCGCCCCTTCGTTGGCATCACCCGCTGCGCCAACATTTTCGGCGGCGGCGATTTGAACCTCGGGCGCATTGTGCCAGATACTGCGTGGGCGTTGGTCAACGACCGCGACCCCATCATCCGCAGTCACGGGCAGCATGTGCGCGACTTCCTTTACGTGCTTGACGCTGTGAACGCCTGCATCACC
>JANWYM010000216.1 GCA_025055355.1 Abditibacteriales bacterium | reverse complement strand
GTTTTCGGAGAGGCTCTTAGAGAAACTCCACGCGGTTCTTCATGTCATCAGCTTCTAAGATGAGCGCGTAGCCCATGAGGCGGCGGATGCACTCACCAATGCTATGTTTGTATTGATGGACGTCAATGATGCCCCCGTGTTCTTTGCCTTGCTGTGCCCAATCGTGTGCGAGATGCAGAAAATCGGCATCGTGGGTGAAGATGATGGGCTTGCCGTCGCACGTCCCCTTTTTGCGTCGGAGGTTTGGAGGAAAAAGATTTAGGATACACAAAAAGGCGGCTTCGCGTTATGAGAACAGTAGTCATTCCAATCTTACATAACAAGGAGCAGCCTTTCTATGGACACTGAATTGTTGTCAGACGATACGGTAACACAGTTGCGCCAACAAATCAATCACCTCGCCCGACAACGTTTGACTTTTTGATCAAATGCAGGTAAAATAGCAGTAAAACTATTGTCCAGCACTTTTGTCTAAGAGCCTGTCCGAAAACCTGTCATGCTGAACGCAGTGAAGCATCCTTCGGCTTCGCTCATAATGACATGGGGTTTTCGGATTGGCTCTAAATGCTCAAATCGTGCTCGTCCATGCAACAACCGAAAACGACGGCGAGGACGATGATGACAGGAGGGGATCATAATGATTCGTATTCCCGGACAACCCGGCAAAGACCTGTGTGACTCGCACATCGGCATCACGCGGCGCGACCTGCTGCGCATCGGCGGGTCGGGGATTCTGGGCTTAACGCTCGGCTCGCTGTTTAAGTTACAGGCGGCGAGCGCGAAGAGCGAGAAGTCGGACAGCCGCGGACCGGGCTGGGGCAAGGCGAAGCACATCATCATGTGCTACCTGCAAGGCGGTCCCAGCCACATCGACCTGTGGGACCCGAAGGAGAACGTGCCAGACAACGTGCGCAGCGCGTTCAAGAGCATCCCGACCAAAATCCCCGGCGTCCACTTCACTGAGGTGCTGCCCAAATTGGCGCAGGTGAACGACAAGTTTACCATGATTCGCTCGATGAGTTACACGCCGAACGGGTTGTTCAACCACACGGCGGCGATTTATCAGATCATGACGGGATGGACGACGGACAAGGTCAGCCCGTCGGGGCAACTCGAGCCGCCCGACCCGCGTGACTTCCCGAACTTCGGCTCGCAGATTGTCCGCCTGCTGCCGCCGAAAGTTCCCATGCTGCCGTTCGTCATGCTGCCGCGCCCCTTGCAAGAAAGCAACGTCGTCAACAAAGGCGGCACGGCGGGGTTCTTGGGGCGCGCCTATGACCCTTACTACCTGTTCCCTGAAGGCGACGACATGGACATGAACAAGTTGGACCGCATCAAGGTGGACGACCTGAAACTCCCGCCTGAAGTGTTCACCCTGCGCCTCGACCGCCGCGCCCATCTGCGCGAAGCCATCAACAGCGGCATGAAAGAAATTGAGAAGGCGGTGTCACAATACAACCTCGACGAGTATTACGAGCGCGCCCTCAGCCTCGTTGTGTCGGGGCGAGCGCGGCAGGCATTTGACCTCGAGCAGGAGAAGAAAGCCACCCGCGACCGCTATGGGCGCAACACCTTCGGGCAGAGTTGCCTGCTGGCGCGTCGGCTCATCGAGGCGGGCACGCGCGTGGTGGAGGTCATCTGGCCCAAAGTGGCGAACTCCGACTTCCATTCGTGGGACCATCACGTGGACTTGACGAACCGCATGAAGAACATGTCCGGTCCGATGCTCGACGCGGGGCTGTCGGCGTTGATTGCTGACTTGGATGAACGCGGCTTGCTCGATGAAACCCTCGTCGTTGCCATCGGCGAGTTCGGGCGCAGCCCGCAGAAAGGCGTCAGCACCTCCGGCAACAGCAACAGCGCGGACGGTCGCGACCACTGGCCTTACTGCTATACCGCCATCATCGCGGGCGCGGGTATCAAGCGCGGCTACGTGCATGGCAAGTCGGACAAAACGGGTTCAGCCCCGACTGAAGACCCCGTGCATCCGGCGGAGTTGTTGGCGACCATCTATTACGCCTTCGGGATTGACCCCGCCACCATCGTTTACAACCATCTCAACCAGCCGCGCGAACTCGTGCAGGCGTCGCCAGTGACGAAGTTGTTTGCGTAGACGACGAGCGGAAACGAAAAGGGACCCCTCGATGGGTGCGGGCCCCTGACCGCAAGCCGGCGGGGCAGCCGTCCTCCCGAATCAATTCAGTTCGGGAGAGCGGCAGCCCCGCTTTTGTTTTTGGCTCTTGCGTGCTATACTTGGGTGTGGAGGTGAGACATTGTGGCGACGCAAATGCTGATGACCGGCGAAGACCTGCTGCGGATGCCCGACGACGGCAAGCAGTATGAGTTGGTGAAGGGGGAATTGATTGAGAGGAGTCCACCCGGCGGGGAGCATGGACAGCGCGCGACGCGCGTTGGACGGTTGTTAGATGAGTTTGTCGAGGAGCGCGATTTGGGACGGGTCGCAATGGAGAGTGGGTTCTATCTGGCACGCGACCCCGACACGGTGCGCGCTCCGGACGTGCTCTTCATCAGTCGTGAGAAGTTAGACCCCGATGTGGAGGTCTATGGTTATGAGGTCATCCCCGACTTGGTCGTGGAAGTCGTCTCGCCGAGCGACACCTTCAATGAGGTCATGGACAAAGTGGAAGAGTATCTGGTGGCGGGCGTGCGGCTGGTGTGGGTGGTCAACGTGAAGCGTCGTTCGGTTATCGTCTATCCCGGCGGGCAGACGCTTACGGAGGAGGACATGCTGACGGGCGGCAGCGTGCTGCCCGGTTTTGCCGTTCCCGTCTCGCGGCTGTTCCGCCGGCGAAGGCAGTAACGCGCAAGGAAAGGAGATGAGGATGAACAAACTCTTTCTCACATTCAGCGTGGTCGGCTTCAGTGTGTTCCTGTTTAATCCTTCCTACGGGGGAGCGGGGGTGATCGTGATGGGACCAACGCCGTTCGGCGCGACCGCTGACGGGACGGCGGTGGAGGTTTACACGCTGCGCAACAGCAAGGGGATGATCGCCAAAGTGATGACGCTCGGCGCCACACTGACGGAACTGCACGTGCCAGACAGGGTGGGCATTACAGCGGACGTGGTGCTGGGCTTTGACAACGTTGCTGACTATCAGTCCGACAAGAACCAATACTTCGGCTGCACGACCGGACGCGTTGCCAACCGCATTGCCAGGGGCAAGTTCAAACTCGACGGCAGGGAGTATACGCTCGCCCTCAACAACGGTCCCAATCACTTGCATGGCGGCGTCAAGCGCAGCCTCGACAAAGTGGTGTGGAAGGCGCAGCCCGTTGCCAACGGCGTGCGCTTCACTTACACCAGCCCCGACGGCGAGGAGGGCTACCCGGGCAACCTCAACCTCGCCGTCACTTACACGCTCAACGAAAACAACGAGCTGAGGATTGATTACGAGGCGACGACGGACAAGCCGACGCCGGTGAACCTCACGAATCACAGTTACTTCAACCTCGCCGGCGCAGGGGCGGCGACGGTGCTGGACCACATCCTCGAACTTGCCGCCGACGAATATACGCCGGCGGATGAGACACTCATTCCGACGGGCAAAATCGAATCGGTGAAAGGCACGCCACTGGACTTCACCCGACCGACGCGCGTGGGCGAACGTATCGAGCAACTGCTGGAAACGCAGTTCAACGGCTACGACCACAATTTCGTTTTGCGTAAGCGAGGAAGAACGCCGACGTTCGCGGCGCGGCTGAAAGACCCCAAATCCGGGCGCGTCCTGACCGTTCTAACGACGCAGCCCGGTATTCAACTTTACACCGGTAACTTCCTCAAAGGGCAGACGGGCAAGGGTGGTAGAGTTTACGCTCAACGGAGTGCGCTGTGTCTGGAGACGCAGCATTTCCCCGACTCTGTCAACCATCCGCACTTCCCGCCCGTGATTTTGCGACCGGGGCAGACGTATCGGCACACGACGATTTTTGCCTTCTCGGCGGAGTAGAAGGGAGCGTAAACCATGAGCATCCCCTGGCACGGCATCTTTCCCGCTGTCATCACCCATTTCCACGACGATTACAGCCTCAACATCCCCGCCACCTTGAGGCACATTGACGTGCTGCTCGACGCGGGCGTGCAGGGTCTCATCATGCTCGGCACGGTCGGCGAAAACTGCTCCCAGGAGTATCACGAGAAACTGGATTTGCTCAAGGCAACCGTCGAGCATGTGCGCGGGCGCGTGCCAGTGCTAACGGGTGTGGCGGAATACACGACCATGCTCGCGTGCCGCTACGCGCAGGACGCGCAGAAGATAGGTGTGGATGGCTTAATGGTGCTGCCCGCGATGGTTTACAAGTCTGACCCACGCGAAACGATGGCTCACTTCCGCGCCGTGGCGTGCGCCACCGATTTGCCCATCATGGTCTACAACAACCCGCCTGCCTACGGCGTGGACATCACGCCCGCGATGTTCGCCGAACTCGCCGACGAACCGACCCTGGTGTGCATCAAGGAATCATCCGACGACGTGCGGCGCATCACGGATTTGAAGAACCTCTGCGGCGACCGATACGTTCTGTTTTGTGGCGTAGATGACCTCATCCTCGAAAGCATCGTGCTGGGCGCGGTCGGCTGGGTGTCGGGGCTGGTCAACGCTTTTCCGCAAGAGAGCCGTCTGCTGTGGGACTTGGCGACGGGCGGTAACTACGCCGAAGCCGTGAAAGTCTACCGCTGGTTCACGCCGCTGCTGCATCTGGACACGCATCCCAAGTTGGTGCAATACATCAAGTTGGCGGTGGCGGAATGTGGCTTGGGTTCCGAGTTGACGCGCCCGCCGCGCCTGCCGCTGGTCGGCAAGGAGCGGGAGGAGATTCTGAACATCATTCGGAAGGCGATGGCGACGCGACCGAAGTCCGTCAACGATTAGACAGCCAATAAGAGCCTCTCCGAAAAACTCGCTATCTCCCTCTACCAGGAGGACCATAGGGGGTTGTCGGCTGGCTATGGACCTCCCCCGACCCCTCCTGGGTCAGGAGGGGAGAGTTTTCGGATAGGCTCTTAGCGCCTCAGCGCACACCGCGTCGCGCCGACATCCCGTCGCTGCGCTCAGGGCAGGCTCCGTCGGCGTTTGACGCCGACGGAGAACCTGCGCTACGCGGTTCTCGGCGAGGCGCTTATTTGCTGTTGACCACTTCAAAATAATGCTCAAAAAACCGCGCGGGGTCAACCTTCACGGCGATGCGATGGGGCTTCTTCTCCGCGTGGGGATTAAACATCGTCAGCCCCGCCAGAGGTGCGCTGGTGGTTTCGACGCTGACCTCGCCTTCGGCGTACTCGCACAGGTGCGGGGCGAAGATGATCGCGCCTGCGAGCGGGTCGTGGAAAGTGATTTCCTGCCGCTCGCGAAACCAGACCTCCGCCATGTCCGCGACGATTTCCAGCGGGCCGCCGGCCGCTTTGAAGCGGCGGCGGCACTCGTCGGCGTGCAACTGGCAGCGCGTCGTGACCTCTAAGCCGATCGCGGTGAAACGCGGCGGGCGCGCGCGGAAGACTATCGCGGTGGCGATGGGGTCCACCAAGGCGTTCCACTCCCGCGCCGCTGGACCGTGTCCGTTGCCCGCCGTAAACACGCCGCACATCAGCACCAACTCTTTGAGCAGCGAGGGGATTTCCGGGTCCGTCGCAAACAGCAAGCCCACGTTGGTCAGCGGACCGACCGCGAGCAGCGTGATTTCTTTGGGGTGCGCCCGAATCGTGCGACGTAGAAACTCAATCGCCGTGTTGGGCGGATAATCGGTGCGGTGCGGACGGTGGGCAATCGCTGGATACTGCGGCACATGCGGCTGCCCCGGACCGATGAGCAGCGGACCAGACGCGCCCGCGTGAATCGGCACATTGTCGCGCCCCGCTGCCCGACATACTACCTCCGCCAGCGCTGCCCGCTGCGCCGTGTTGCCCGTCACCGTCGTCACGCCCAACAACACGCAGCGCTTCTGCCGCAGCAGATACGCCAAACATACAGCGTCGTCAATATCTGAACCGATGTCGGTGTCGAAAAGAAGAGGGACCTGCTCTGCCATTTCAGCCTCCATCAACGCCCCGCCGACGGATGAAAAGCGTCAACGGATAACGTCTTGAACTCAGCCTTTGCGCTTTACTCTCTCTCAGTAGCCGCCACCTTAACGGTTGCGTGCGCGCGCAGGCATCAAGCCTGCGACTCCTGCGGAGCGGCGCGAAGGGAAAACGCGAAAGTTGAGTTGGTAACTTGTCTTACATCCCCATCAGTCCCCGGCGCGCCCGGAAGTTGATGCGACGGTAAGTGATGTCGTCATACTGCTTCAACGATCGCTGATACATCTGCCGTGCCATAACGAAGTTGCGCTGACGGAAGTAACAGTCGCCCAAGTTGCTTAACGCTTCGCTACGCAAGAACTTGTCGCGGCAGCGTCGGAGAAAGGCAAGGTTGTGTTCTATCGCCGCCGGCTCATTGCGCGCGTCATAGTAAGCCTTCGCCAGATAAAAATGCGCTTGCAGTTGGCGAGCGTCCGTTTCCAGCGCCCTGTTCCATTGCTGCATCGCCAGAGAGACGTTGCCTGCGCGGTAGAGGTTCAGCCCCCATCGCACCCGCGCCCACGCCCAGAGCCGTTTGACGACAACCGACTGCGGCGCGCGCTGATGGGCTTGCGCGTATTCTGCCATCGCGCGAGCGAAGTCGCGTCGGTCAGCGAGAACCTGCGCGCGGTAAAGGTGGACGTCGGCGTTGATGTCCTGATGGGACATTGATAGTTGTCCGCGACTCAGGCGCAGATGCGCCGTGTCGTCAAGGCTTTTGTTCCACCGCACCGCGCGGCGATAGTAAGTGAGCGCGCTTCCGTCATTCCCCTGCGCCCGCGCCACGTCGCCGCGCCACTGATAGAACTCGGCGACGAGTCCGCGAAAACTGCCAAGGGCGACGACGAAGACGAGGACGAGGACGACGGACAGCGGGCGACGCGCCTCGCGCCAACCGCTGACGGCGAGCAGCACGACGCCTAACACCGCCACATACCAACCCCAGCCCATAAGATGTTGCAAACTCTCCAGCCGCTCCAGCAGGTTCTCGCAACCAAAGGGCGGAAAGTTGAGGTCGTTGGTGACATTCCCT
>JANWYM010000215.1 GCA_025055355.1 Abditibacteriales bacterium | reverse complement strand
CAATCCGCTCTGCCGCTGGCACTTTGGGCAAGCCGGGCATGACGAGGACGTCGCCCAAGTAGCACACGATGAAGCCCGCCCCCGCCATCAGGCGCAGGTCTTTGACCGTGACGGTGAAGCCGCTGGGACGCCCCAGCAGTTTGGGGTTGTCCGACAGCGACAGATGCGTTTTCGCCACGCAGAGCGGGAGTTTGTCCAAACCGGCGGCTTCCCACTTCGCCAACTTCTCCTGCGCCGGCGGCAGCAGTTGCACGCCGTCCGCGCCGTAGAGCGTGCGGGCGATTTTCTCGATTTTCTGCGGCAGTGGCGCATCCACATCGTAGAGGAAATGGAAACGGCTCTTCTGTTGCGTCGCTTCCACGACCGCCTCCGCCAGCGCGATGCCGCCCTCGCCGCCGCGCGCCCATACGTCGGCGGTCGCGCACTTTGCGCCGTGTTCAGCGCACAACTCTTTGAGCAGAACGATTTCATCCTCATCGTCATCCTTGAAGCGATTGATTGCCACCACGCAGGGCAGCCCGAACGCCTTGACGTTTTCGATGTGCTTCTGCAGGTTGGTGAAACCCTCGCCCACCGCGCGGCAGTTTTTCTCCGTCAACCTGTCCAGCGCCACGCCGCCATGATACTTCAGGGCGCGGATGGTCGCCACGATGACAGCGGCGTCGGGCGCGAACCCGCCTGCGCGACAAATTAAATCGCAGAACTTCTCAAGTCCCAACTCGCTGGCGAAGCCCGCCTCGGTCACGGTGTAATCGGCGAGGTGCCTGCCTAACTTCGTCGCTATCACACTGTTGTTGCCGCAACTGAGGTTGCCGAACGGGCCGAGGTGAACCAGCGCGGGCGTGCCTTCGCAGGTCTGCACGAGGTTGGGCTTGAGAGCGTCGCGCAGCAACGCCAGCAGCGCACCCGTGGCTTTCAAGTCTCCCGCCGTGACGGGCGTGCCGCTGGGCGTGAATCCGACGACGATACGCGCCAGCCGTCGCCGCAGGTCGGACAGGCTTTGCGCGAGCGTCAAGGTCGCGTGCACCTCGCACGCCGCCGTCAACTCGAACCCCGCTGCGACGGGGGAGCTGCTGCGCTTGCCGTCGGGATGCGTCTCGATATAGCGCAGGCTGCGGTCGCAGATGTCCAAGCAACGCCGCGCCTGCGCAGTCGCCGGGTCAATGTTCAGGGTGTTGCCCTGAAACAGATGGTTGTCCACCAGGGCGGCGAGAAGGTTCTGTGCCGAGGTGATGGCGTGCAGGTCGCCCGTGAAGTGCAGGTTGATGTCCTCAGCGGGTTCTATCGTCGCCCTGCCCCCTCCCGTTGCCCCGCCCTTCAAACCGAACAGCGGACCCAGCGACGGCTCGCGCACGCACACCACCGCCCTCTTGCCTAAGTGATTCAACGCCATCGCCAGCCCGATACCTACCGTCGTTTTGCCCTCGCCCAACGGCGTTGGCGTGATGGCTGTGATAACAATCAGTTTGCCGGGTGGGTGCCGCAACGCCCGCTCGATAGCGGGCAGCGACACTTTCGCTTTGAACGGTCCGTAACACTCTACCTCCTCCGCGCTCAACCCCAGCCGCGCGGCGATGTCCGTGATGGGTCTCAATTTCTGGCTGCGTTTCTCGCCCCCGCTTGAACTCATGTGCCTCATCCTCCACGCTCTCTGGGCTCAATGCTGTAACGGTCAGTGACCAATTGACTCATTTACCTCACCCGCCCACTGGCGAACCGCTCCTCAAACGGCGGCGGTTCGGGGATGCCCAACGCCTCGCGCTTGGTTCTTAGGTAGTAAAGGTAGTTTTCATAAGTCACATCCGGCGGGACGCGGTGGTCCACGTGCGGAATGTAGCCGCCGTCGGCGACCAACTTCTCTATCCGCTTGATTTCCTGCCGAATCGCCGCCTTGCCCTCAATCAACTTCGTCTTGTCCACCCCGCCCATGAGCAGCACCTGCTTGCCGTATTCTGCGCGGAGACGATAGGGGTCGGTGCCGCCGCGAATCTCCAGCGGGAACATGCAGTTGACGCCACCCTCAATCCACAACCCGACGAGTTGTGTGATGTCCCCGTCGCAGTCCACGTAAACGATGTCGCAACCATGTTGCCGCAAAAAATCCGTGATGCGCTTGTAGCGCGGCACCATGAACTCCTTGAACATGCGCGGGGAAATCATCGGTCCGTTGCGGAAGCACATGTCCTCCCAGAACGAGGCGAAGTCCAAATCCACCTCACGCACGGCGCGGTCAATGGTTTTGAGGATGAAGTTGGTGATATGCTCCATGATGTCATGCACGAGGTCGGGCTGTTCCGCGCACGCGATCGCCGCGTTCTCGAAGCCCATCCAGTTGCGCAGCCAGCCGTAGAGCGAGCCGCAACTGATGCCCAGCGGATAGTCGCGGCGCTGCCACATCTCCTTGAGTTCGTTCCAGTTCATCGCGTAGCGGCGGGGGTCGTCGGCGTTGAGGCGCTCCTTGAACTCTTCCCAGTCGGCGCGGCTTTCGACGGGGAACTTGAGATACTTGGGGATGGACGAAGAACCGTCCTTGTGGATCAGGCACTTCACGCCTGAGCCGTCAACGATGATTTTGTGCCGTTCGGTCTCCTCCAGCACCTGCGGCTCGAAGGGAGGAATCAACCCCTGATGCACCGGCACGTGCCGACGCGGGGCAAAACCGAAGTAATCATCCGCCCGCCCGTTGTTGTCCACCCACTTGGGCAGCCCCTGCTCATGCCAGACGCGCAGCGTGTCGTCCCAGTAACCGAACTCCTCGTCCGGCACATGGTCCACTGGCTCAAAATGCAGGGTGCGCACCCAGCGCTCGCGATGAGTCATACAAGTTCCCCTCTTGAGATAGGCATGAGGGAAAGTCATGCTTACCCTGTCAATCCTCTCTGACTCATGGTTGAGGTTGCGGCTTCGACTTGGTAGGTTCAACCTTGGGCTGCGGCGCTGCGTCCAGCAGTGACTTGCCGTGAACGTCAATTTTACCCGTGAGCAGGTTCGCCCATGATGACGTGCCGACCAACCGATGGTCCAGCACCGGCTTGAACGACTTCAACTGTTCCAGTTTCCCTTGCCGCTTGGCGCGGCGATATATCAGCACCCAGATGCAATCGCGGTCGGGATACCGCTCGCATTTGCCCTGCGCGCTCGCCCCGCCGCACGGACCGTCGCGCAGCCCTTTGGGGCAGCGCATCGGGCAGACGAACATCGTCTGATGCAGCACACACTGCCCGCACATCTTGCAGCCAAAAATGGGCGACTTGATGTGGCATTCCAAGAAGTAGATGAACTTCTCGACGAACCTCGGCAGTTCTTTCATAACACCAGCCTCTCCTCTCGGCTCGCCTGCACGTAATTGACACAGAACTCGTCACGCCCCAACAGCGCTTCGGCGGCGAGGACGTTGGACATCAGCCGTCGGTCGGTGGGGTCTAAGATCGCCGCGTCCAATCCGACAGCCATGCACAGAACCAGGAAGTTCTGATTAAGTAACTTCCGCAGGGGCAAGCCGTAGGAGACGTTGCTCAAGCCGCAAATCGTGTGGACGCCGGGGAAGCGTTCCATCACCGTGCGAATCGTCTCCATGACCGCCTTGCCGCTGTGGGGGTCCGCGCCGATGGGGAACACCATCGGGTCAACGTAAATGTCGTCGAGCGGCACGCCCGCTCGCGTCAGCCGCTCCACTAACTGTGTGGCTTCGGCGATGCGCTCCGCCGCCGTGCTGGGCATCGCCTCTTTGGACCCTGAAGCCATCGCGATAACTTTCGCCTTGTATTCGAGGACAAGGGGCAGCAAGTTGTCGAAGCGTTCCTTCTCGTTGGAGATGGAGTTGATGAACGGCTGCCCGTTCTTGTGACGCTCCAGACCGATGCGCACGACGGTAGGGTTGGGGCTGTCAATGCTCAACGGCACGCTGACGACCTCCTGCACGACATCCACTAACCACGCCATATACTCTGGCTCGCGCTCCAGCAACGTGCCGCAGTTCACGTCAATGTAGTGTGCCCCCGCCGCCGCCTGCGCCTTGGCTTCGTTCTGCACAAACGCCACGTCCCTGTTCGCCACGGCAGGCGCGATGACTTTGCGACTCGTGTTGATGCGTTCGCCGATAATCAGCACGGTAAACTCCCCACAGCAGGGTTAAGGGTTGAAGGTTGAGGTGTCCCCAGACCTTGAACTCTCACCCCTCAACCCCTCGCAGCCAGGATGCCTACACTACGCGTTCCAAGACCGCCCGAATGTGCCGCTCCCAGCCGAGCGTCATGAAGTGGATGCCCTGACAGTAGGGTTTCAGCCCGCGAACAAGTTCGGCGGTGAGAGCGATACTTTCGGCGGCTTTGTCTTCTGCCCTCCTGAGTCGCTCGATGATGGAAGGCGGAATGACGATGCCTGAAACGTTTTCCATCATGAACTTCGCCATGCGCTCCGACTTGAGCAGGATGACGCCCGCCAGAATCGGCACGCGGAGGTGCTTGACTTGCTCCGTGAACGCCGCGAACCTCTCCACGTCGAACACCGCTTGCGTCTGAAAGAACCTCGCGCCCGCCGCCACTTTCTTCTCCATCTTCATAATCTGCAACTCGGGAATCGGATGACTGGGGGTGACCACCGCGCCCATGAAGAAATGCGGCGCGCCGTCCAAGGGGTTGCCGTTCATGTCCTTACCCTTGTGCATGTGAGCGACGGCTTCCAACATCGTGACGGAATCGAGGTCGAACACGGGTTTCGCCTGCGGATGGTCGCCGAGGTGCGGGTGGTCGCCCGTCACCACCAGCACGTTGCGGATGCCCAGAATCCCCGCCGACAGCAAATCGCTTTGCAGCGCGATGCGGTTGCGGTCGCGACACGACACCTGCAGGATCGGCTCCATGCCGCGCTGCTTGAGCAGATGGCACGTCACCAGCGAACCGGCGCGCACGTTCGCCCCGGCGCAGTCGGTCGCGTTGACGGCGTCCACTATCCCTTTCAAATACTGCTCGGCGTCGTCCAGCACCTTCCCGATGTTCGTTCCCTTGGGCGGGTTGACCTCGGCGGTGTAAACGAACTGTCCCGATTCGAGTTTCTCGCGGAAGGTCATGTCATGCTTGCGCCTCCCGAAGTAAATCAAGTGACTCGCGCGGCGGCAATCGCTGGCACCGAATCGTTTCACCATGACCGTATCGGAACGTCAACGATGAGGGGTGAGAGATGACAGAGGGTGGATACCTCAACCGGGTGAGGACCGTGACCCCGAACAAGTTCGGGTGTCCCGTATGGATTCATCTCTTCTTCGAGTGTATATGAAAACCCCTCCCTCGCCCCTCCCCGAAGGGGAGGGGAGCGGCGTTTTTAGACTCCCCTCTCCCTTCGGGGAGGGGCTGGGGGAGGCGTTTTCATACACACTCTTATCTTCCCTCACGCGCCGAGCAGTTCCTTCGCCTTGTCCACCGCGCTGGCGGCGTCGGGGGCGTAACCGTCCGCGCCAATGGAGTCCGCATATTGCTGGGTGAGGGGTGCGCCGCCCACCATGATTTTCACCGCGTCGCGCAGCCCCGCGTTTTTGAACGCCTCGATGGTATCTTTCATGGCGGGCATGGTCGTCGTCAGCAGGGCGGAGAGGCACACCAGTTTCGCTCGGTGCTGCTGCGCCGCCTCGACGAACTTGTCGGGCGAGCAATCCACGCCGAGATCCGTGACCTGAAAACCGGCGCCCTCCAACATCATCACGACGAGGTTCTTGCCGATGTCGTGCAGGTCGCCGCGCACCGTGCCGGCGATGGCTCTGCCGCGTGGCTCTACGTTTGAGGCAGCCAACAGGGGGCGCAGAATTTCCATCGCCGACTTCATGGCGCGCGCCGCCAGCAGCACCTCTGGGATATAGAACTCGTTGGCTTTGAACTTCTCCCCCACAACGCTCATTCCCGGCACCAGGCCGTTGTCCAACACCTCTTTCGCAGTGCAGCCCTCCCTCAGCGCCGCTTGGGTGAGAGCGACGGCTTTGTCCCTTTGACCCTCAATAATCGCTTGTGCCAGGGCATTCCAATCGGGCATGACCTCTCTCCTTTCAAAGGATTCATCACTGAATTTACACGAATCATCCCTTGAGCCAACGGAGGAAATCCCTTAACTGTGCTGCAACTGTTCTGCCGCCCGGTGGGGAATGAGGATGAACGGAGGTGTCAGCAGGGATGACAAAGTGTTGCAAGCATTGACAGAAGCCGAGGAATCGTCCTCCGCGTCATCTCCGTCGTCGTTTTTGAGGTTCGAGCACAAAGACGGCGAGGAGGACAAGGACGATCTTCGAGGGAGAGGGCAAAACGGGAAGCGGGCGTCTGCGCGGTCGCAGACGCCCGCTCGGGAGACGAAATCAAACGTTTTCATCTTCGCTACAACTTCCCCACCGTCGAGCGGCGGCTCATCCCGTTCTTCTCGTAATACTGCTGATGATACTCCTCCGCCCGCCAGAACGTGCCTGCCGAGAGGACAACCGTTGCCACGCGCCCGCGAGACTGCCTCAGTCGCTCAATCGCTGCGCGGGCGATTTGCTCCTGCCGCTCATTGTGGGTGAAAATCACTGAGCGATACTGCGCTTTCTTTGGCACAGAGGGGTCGTGCGTACGGAAAAAGACGTCCAGCAGCCTCTCGTAGGAAATCCGCGCCGGGTCAAACTCCACTTGCACGACCTCCGTATGTCCGGTGACGCCGGAGCAGACCTCTTCATACGTGGGGTTCGGCGTCGTGCCACCCATGTAACCCACAGCGGTGGCTGTGACGCCTTCTGTATGACGAAACTCGTCTTCGACGCCCCAGAATCAGCCGCCGCCAAATGTTGCAATTTCCGTCTTCACAGCCGTGTCCTTTCTTTTTCCGAGTTGCGGGTGACGGGTGGCGGGTTGCAGATGCAGCATCACCACCGCCAGCCCTCCCACTGCCGCCCATGCGGTAACGAACCAGATTTTTGTCATCGTTCGATGCCTCCACTCGCTTGAACGATGGGAGGCGGTGCGCCGTTCTCCGAGCCTAATCAAAAAAGTCCGCATCCTCTGGCGAGAGGTGCTGGCGTGCTGCTTCCACGTTGAACTCCACCCTCAAGCCGGGCGCGTCCCAGACCTCAATGAATCCTTCTTTGACAATGGGGTTGGGGAGTCCTTC
>JANWYM010000214.1:6105-7151 GCA_025055355.1 Abditibacteriales bacterium | reverse complement strand
GACTTTCTCGGCGTTGTCGAACTCCACGACCTGCACGACGGCACGGGGCTGCGGGGCGTAGTAGGTGATTTTGTAACCGTCCTCTGCCGTGATAGTCTTCGCCCGCGCCAAGCCCATGAGCGTGTTGCCGTAGCACGCCGCAAGGTAAACCTCCGGACCGAGCAGTTCTTCAATCGCAAACCGCGCCCATTGTTGGTTCATCTCCGTCCCGCCGCAGAAGATGCCAGTGATGCCCGCCTGGCGGATGCTGGAGCCCTCCGCTTCCAGACGGTTCGCTAACGCCTCGACGAGTTTGGGCGTGGCGAACATGCACTTGATGTCATGTCCCGCTGAAAGAATGGTCATGGCTTGGTCTATGACGTGGTCTTGATAGAGTCGCAGTTCCTCCATCGCGCCCCGCTTGATGAGTTTAATCACCCAGCGCGGGTCGAGGTCAACGGTGAAGCAGATACCACCGCGATACTGGCAGAGGTGTTCGACGGCGAGCCGCAGGCGGCGCGGTCCAGACGGCCCGAGCATGAGCCAGTTCGCGCCTTTGGGGAAATAGGCGTCGGGCAGCGTCGCCGAGAACATTTCGTAGTCAATGCGGAAGTCCTCGACGTTGATGCGCGTTTTGGGGATGCCCGTCGTGCCGCCCGTTTCAAAGACGTAGATCGGCTTGTCGGCGTAAGCCCTCGGCACCCAGCGGCGCACGGGACCGCCGCGCAGCCATTCGTCTTCAAAGTGCCCGAACTTCTTCAAGTCGTCGAAACACCGCACCTCCACGCGCGGATCCCAGCCCGCTTTCTCCGCCCATTCCAGCCAGAATGGGGTGCCAGTTTCAGGCGAGAAATGCCAATGGATGATGTCGCGCACATGCGCGTCGAGTTGCTCGGCGGCTTTCTGCACAGCAGCGGCTAATGTGTCTGATGTCATTCCCTCACCTTGAAAAATCGTCCTCGTCGTCGTCCTCGTCGTCGTCCTCGGTCGTTCGTTGTTTGGGTGTGAAAAAACGGCCCAGGGCGACGAGGACGACGCCGAGGGCCAAGATGTTAGCTGGTGGGGTT
>JANWYM010000214.1:0-6095 GCA_025055355.1 Abditibacteriales bacterium | reverse complement strand
ATTGTGTGTTTTGTCTTTCCCACCCTTTTAAAATTGGCCCCCTTGGTCTCCCTGGTGTTGGTCCTGGTTCTTTCGTTTTTCGCTTTATAATAAACCACCGAGGACGACGAGGACGACGACGAGGACGATGAGATTAGCTGGTCGCTTTCTCTGTTGGCGGAAAATACTTATCTAACGTCTTCTGGCTTGGCGGCTTCGTCAGCAGGGAGACGACGACCATGAGAAGCGCGGAGATGAGCACCATCGGCATGGCGGGCAGGTAGCCGTAAATCGTCACGTTGGTCGGACCGCGTAGGAACAGGTCGCCCAACGCGGGGAAGATCTGCACGGGCTTGGGCGGCTGGGGGGGCTTGGGGGGTTGCGCAGCAGGCGGTGGTGTGGGCGCGTCGGGACCGCTCGGCGCGTGCACCGCTGAAGGTTGGGGCGGTGGTCCAGGTTTGGGCGCGATGGGCTCGGAGTAGTTGTGCAGCCACCACGTTCCCAACACCGCGAACGCCACCCAGAGCGACGCTGCCAGCGCTCCCCATTTGGTGCTGCGCTTCCAGAACAACGCCGCGAGCATAATGGGCGCGAGCGAGGCAAAGCCCGAGAACGCGAAGCGAATCGCCAACTCAAAGATGCCCTCCTTGTCCTTGAGGGCGACGCCGATGAGGTAGGCGACGACCGCAATGAGGACGACAAACACCCGCCCCGTCCAGACCTGCACCCTGTCGCCGAACCGCTCCTTGCCGCCGTAGTAGACGAAGATGTCCTCCGTGAACATCGTGGACAGCGCCATGATTTGGCTGTCCGACGCCATCACGCACGCCATGATGCCCGCGCCCAAGATGCCCGCGACCACTTCGGGCGTGTGAGCGGTCAACAGGCGGATAATGACGTCGTCCGCCTCCCCCGGCTTCAAGCCGGGAAACTGCGACGCGGCGACCACGCCGAGGTAAACCGACGGCACCCAAATCGCCCCGATGCAGAGGGGGTAGAAAATAACGGTCTTCTTGAAGTGACCAATCCGCTTCGCCGTCAGGCACATGATGGAGATATGCGGGAACATGATGGACGAAAGGGGGATGAACATGTAACTGAAGAACTCCTCGGCGGGGATGCGCTCGCGGGTGAGCAGAGCCGCGGTGCGGGGATTATTTTTCATGCTCTCCATGATTTGGTCGAAGCCGCCCAGACTGCGGGCAATGAGGACGAACGCTGCCGTCCCGAACGACAGGAACAGCAAGGTCTGGAAGGTGTTGACCCACGCGGTGCCTCGCATGCCGCCGAAGAACACATAGCCCATGACCACCAGCGCGACAATCGCCCCGCCGACCTCGTAACTCACCCATCCCCCGCTCACGGCTTCCAGCGTGTGCCCGCCACCCATGACCGCGATGACGATGTAAGGCACCAGCATCGCCGCCGTCAGCGCGAAGATGAACGTGCCGATGCCGCCGCACTCCCAGCGGTCGCGCAGAAACTGCACCTGCGTCATGTGCCCGAACCGCTTGCCGAACCACCACAGCCGCGTCCCGATGAAAAAAATCGTCAGCGGAATGACGATGCCTGATGCCGACGCCATTAAGCCATAGACGCCAACCCCCCGCGCATACGCCATCCCCGAACTGCCGAGGATGGCGAACGCCGTCATGTTCGTTCCGAACAGCGACAGGAGAAAAACATACGGACCCAGACCGCGACTGGCGAGGAAAAAGTCCTCCCCTGACGCTTTGCCTTTGCGGAACGCGAAAACACCGATGTAGAGAACGATGCAGAGGTAAGCGAAAACGATGAGAGCGGGAATCATGGGGTTTTTTCGTCCTCCTCCAGATGCTTCGGCCACGCCAAGCGAACCAGCAGCCACATCGTCAGCGCGGCGAGGCAGGAGTAACCGATGTGATACGCCAAGCCTATCGGGATAAAGCCCAAAACGAGCGTGCTGTTTTTCCAGTTCCAGATGTCATGGTGCAGTAGAATGACTATGACCACGATCAAAGTTAAAAGCCATTTCATGGCGTTCCTCCTACAATGTCCGCCACGGGCACTTCGAAGTTCAGCAGCATCTCCGACCGCGCCACCTCCCCCATACCCCACTTGCCCAACAACGCATACTTGCCCCCGCGCAGCACGTAAACTTCAATCGTGCGCTGTTGCGAGTCCACCAGCCAGTACTCACTCACCCCCGCCTGTTCATACTCCTTGAACTTGTCCTTGCGGTCGGTCTTCTCTGTCCCGCTGGAACTTTCCCTACGCGGAGAGATCACCTCTACGATGAGGTCTGGCACACCCCAATAGTCCTCGCCCTTGCGGTCGGCGTGCTCTGCGCTCATGAAAACGATATCAGGTTCACGGATTTTCCCTTCCCACAATCGGACGGGCAGAGCGGCAACACAGACCTCGCCTAAATGATGCGTTTCCACATGCTCGGACATAGCGCGGAACAAGTTCCCTACGGCGCGTTGATGCGAAGTCGTCGGCAAATCGGGAATCACCAGCCTTCCGTCGGACAATTCCACAATGCGGTTCGTCTCCGGCAGCGCGAAGTAGTCCTCTTCCGTCCACTCCCCTTGCCGAGGAAAAAGAGCCGCCAGCCGCGCCGCCCACCGCCCGTATCCGTCCCGTCGGGCGCGGATGGGTCTCTCTTTCACCGCAGAACCTACCTGAACGGACTGCGCCATGACTCTCACTCCCTTCCCACAACGTCCTCCACCGGCACCGCAAAGTTCGGCAGCATCTCCGACCGCGCCACCTCCCCCATACCCCACTTGCCCAACAACACATACTTGCCCCCGCGCAGCACGTAAACCTCAATCGTGCGACTTTGCGGGTCCACCAGCCAGTATTCGCTCACCCCCGCTTGTTCATACTCCTTGAACTTGTCCTTGCGATCGGTTTTCTCCGTGCCGCTGGAGTGCTCTGTGCGCGGGGAGATGACTTCTACTACAAGGTCTGGCACACCCCAATACTCCTCGCCTTTGCGGTTCTCATGTTCCCGCTTGAGAAAGACGACATCTGGCTCGCGAATCTTCCCCTCCCAGAGCCGCACCCGTAAAGGCGCAACTCGAACGTGCCCCAGATGGTGCTGCTGCACAAAAAGAGAGAGGGCTATAAATAAGCGCCCCACGGCAAATTGATGGGAGTCTGTTGGCAAATCGGGAATCACCAGCCTCCCGTTGGACAGTTCCACGATGCGGTTCGTCTCCGGCAGCGCGAAGTAGTCCTCCTCCGTCCACTCACCTTGTCGGGGGAAGAGAAAGGCGAGCCGCGTTGTCAAGGGCAAGTAGCCGTCGCGCCGCGTGCGCGGGGGCTTTTCTCTCGCACGGGCATCTGTTGTGACTGAATGCACCATGCTCATCACCTACTTCGGAGCCTCCATCTTGGCAATCGCATACAGGTGCGTCGGCGTCGCAACAAACAACGTGCCGTTCGCCACGACCGGTGAGGAGTAGACGGGGGAACGCATGTCAATTTTGGCGATTTCCTTCATCGTCTTACTGGCGGCTAAGATGACAAAATCGCCGTCTTCGGTGCCGATGTAAACCTTGCCGTCAGCGACCAACGGCGAGCCCCAGATGTGACTCTTCGTGTCGTATTTCCAGTAGATTTTGCCTGTCTCGGTGTCCATGCAATACACGAAGCCGCTGTAGTCGGCGACAAAGAGCATATCGTCAAGAATGGCCGGGGTGGACAGCGAGCGCATGATTTTATCGTTCTGCCAGAGGGGTTTCCCGGTGGCGGCGTCGAGGCACACAAAGTTGCCCAGCCCCTCGCCATGTTCGGGGTCCTGTCCGATAGGCACGTAGATCCGTCCCTTGTAGAACACAGGGGTAGCAATGACCTCACTGGGTCCCTCGGGGGTGGCGTATTTGAGGGGCTTGCCGTTCTTCACGCGATAGTGTGGGGGGTTGCAGTCGAACCGCCAGAGTTCCTTGAGGATATGGATGCCATCCTCATATTTCGTCTCCTGTCCGTCGAAGGCGTAGCAGAAGCCATCGCCGCCACCAAAGAAAATCACGTCACGCCCGTTGACCCGTCCGTGCGTCGCCGACGACCAATTGGAGTGCAGCGTCCGCGCCGAGATGCCTGACGCCTCTTCGCCCAGCAGCTTGCCGGTGTGCTTGTCCAACATGCACAGCGTCGGCGCGCGCGGGTTGGGGATGTTGGTGTGCGTCCAGTCCACACCATTCGAGGTCACGACCACGACTTTATCGCCGAAGACCAGGGGGGCGCAACTGGTGATGTTATGGGGAAACACGCCCAACTCCGCGCGCATGTCGAATACCCAGATGATGTCTGCGTCCTGCGGTCCGACGGGGATTGGCGGCTTGCCTGGACCTGCCATGTATTGTCCCTCGTCCTTGAACGGACCGTCGTTGCCGTTCGCCATGCCCTCGGTGTCGAGGCACATCGCCTCGCAGCGGTTGGTGACGATGTAAACGCGGTTGCCGTCCACAGCGGGCGAGGAGCAGATGCCCAGATACTCCCAATCGCTCACCTTGCCCGTGCCCAACTTCGGCACGGTGAGTTGCCATAGGAATTTGCCCGTCTTCTCGTCGAAGCACATCACCACGCCCCGGTCGCCCTTGATCTTGGGGTCGCGAGGCGATTCGTTGTTCGTCCCCACAAACACCTTGCCGCCCGCCACCGTCGGGTTGCCGTAGGCTTGCGAGCCGAGTTTGACGACCCACTTGACGTTCTTCGTGGTCGCCATGTCAATCTCATCCGTATTCCCCTTGTATCTGCCGGGGTTGAACGAGTCGGGCAGCCCCGTCTCGCTCGATACCATGTTGCGCGAGGGCGTGTTGCCCCAGAACGGCCAGTCGGCGGCAGGCACCGCAGAAAACACGCTTAGGGTTGCAAGCGATATAAGACACAGACGACGGATTGTTTCTTTCATGGTTACCTTCCTTTACATCGTGTATGTCCACTCCTCCCCCCGACACAAGGTCGCCGGGAGGAGGAAGGACACCCAAACAGTTACCTCCCTTTCATACAGAGGGCTCCGCGAGGAGCGTCTTGACTTGGTTGACCACCTTTTTGACCGATGGATACCAGAGCCGATGGACGTCAATCACCTTCTGGTCATCCACCCAGACGCTGAACTCACCGAATCCGCCCTTGACCTTCTCCACCTGCACATCCCTTTCCTCTTCCAACTGGCTTGCCACCCGGGCTGCCAGGAATTTCTTGGTGGGTCAAATCAGTCAGTATTGGATGCGCACCTTTCGCATCTTTTGCCTCCTCATCTCCCATCAGATTTCCGCATGTCCAGACACACCACCGTGCCATCCTTGTTGCGACAGAAAACCCTGCCGCCCGCCAGCGTCGGTGGCGTGTAGGATGTTCCGTCCAACACCTTGGCGCGAGCGAGTTCGACGTAGGCATCGGGATTGGCTTCGGCGATGATTAACTCACCGCGTTCGGATAACACGATGAGTTTGCCATCCGCCGCGATAAGTCCACCCTTGCCGATGCCCTCCTGTCCCCAGCGTTCTTTGCCTGTTTTCAACTCGATGCACTTAAGCGTTCGCTGGTCGTTGCCGTAAAGAAACCCGTCCAGCAGCACGCAGGTATTGACGTGCGTGCGCATGTTGGCGTTCTGGTAAATGACGGTCGGCTGACCGCCAGCGGCGAACTGGAGAAGCCCCACTTGGGCACTTGGGCTTTGATGAGCCTTTTCAGGTTACGTTACGATGCTCTTGGTCTATCCACCTCGACCAGCAACCCGCCAGTTCGTGCTTGAGAGGTTCAGGTTTGCCTTTTCCACCGAATGGGTCGCGTTGCGTCTCCTGGATTAATGCGATGATACGCAACGCCTTCTTGCGGTCATGCTGCACCCACCAGGCTCAATCTTCAAACGCTGCAGGGTCAAATTCCAAGTTTTTCACGGGCTTCCTCGAACGCAATACCCCCTTGACGTTTTTTGGCTTTCAAGAGGCGCTGTCGCATCGTTGCGCTCCTCAGCAGATAGGCTGTTTCTCGTTCCGATTCAATCTCGCGCCACAACTCAATAGGCACAATGACGCCCACAGTTTTGCCGCGCGCATCGGAAACATACTGAATTTTGGCTTGAACTGCCATTTGAGCCTCCTTAGGTGCATTACGCAGAATTT
>JANWYM010000213.1 GCA_025055355.1 Abditibacteriales bacterium | reverse complement strand
GACCTGTTCGGCTCGCGCGAGACCAGCGGACTCAAAGGACATCTGGGGAAACTTCTGCGCGAGGGCAAGTTGACCACTGGCGCGCTCAAAGCGTTGGGTGGCAGCGCGGCGGCGCTGGCGCTCGGTTACGGCGTGGCACAGCGACAGGTGGCGGAGGGGCTGCTCAACGGCTTGCTGATTGCCCTCTCCGCCAACACGCTGAACCTGCTCGACGTGCGCCCCTCCCGCGCCCTGAAAGGCTTCTTTCTGCTCATAACGATAACGCTGATGACTGCCTCAACTCGCACCTCTCAACCCTCAATTCTCCCCTATCTGGTTCTCCTGCCGCTCCTTGTCGCCGCGCTCGTTTACGCGCCCTTCGACTTCCGTTGCCAAGCGATGATGGGCGACGTCGGCTCCAACGTGCTGGGCGGCGTCGCCGGACTCTTCGCGGCATGGACGCTGCCGTTGGGAGGCAAAGTCGCTCTCGTCCTTACCTTCGCCGCGCTGCACCTCCTCACTGAGCGCGTCTCGCTCACGCACATCATCGAGCGCAATCGGGTGTTAAGGTTCTTGGACAGGCTGGGAGTTAAGTCATGACGAGGGTCCTCTGAACGGACTAAGAGCCTACACGAAAACTACCGATCGGGAGGGTGAACTCCCGCCGAACCTCATGCTGACGTGGGTGTGGCTCGGCAGGAGCCTCGCCCTCCCGGTTTTCGCATGGGCTTCTAACCATGATCCTTCATCTTAAGGTCGCTTGCGCCCACGCACGCATGAACTGCTCAGGCGTCATGCCGGTCACCTCCATGAGGGCTTCTTCGGGGCGGACGCCCATGCCGAGAAGTTGCAACATACGGACGACGCCCCCCCGCTGGCTGCCGATTCGCGCCAGAAACGCCACCATCTCCTGCGATTGCGCGTAGAAAAGGTCGGACGGTGGCAGCGGGGCAGTCTGGAGGTCGTTCCACCGTAACAGCAAACCCTGTCGCACCGCCTGCTGTAAAATAGAGCGCGTGTTCAAATCCCCGCTCAGTCCGCTGGCGATGCCTTCGGTCAACCAGCCGGGAATGTCGGGTCCGCCCTCTGTCCAGGCGGTGACGACGACGTGCCCGAAGAAGTGGGACAGGATCTTGCGATACTCGTTCCGCCGTGCGATGGTAAGGAAGCCTTGGTTGGGCTGCGGTCCGGAGAGGATGACTTCTCCGGCAACGTCAATCGGCGCGTTGGGACCGAACTCGGGGAAGGAACGCTTGGTCAGGAGACGATACTGCTGATACGCTGCGTCGGTCGGGAAGATGAGTAGTTCGGGGTCTTCCACGCGCAGCCCCAAGTTCGCGGCGTTGGCGATGGCCGCTTGTAAGTTGCCCGCGAACTCCTGCCAACCGGTGTCGGGGGAACGCAGATAGCGCACGATAAGACCGCTGCGCGGGTCATGGTGAAAGTCAGGGGGTTCCAGGCTCAGGCGCGTGATCTCGACTTTCAACCCGTCCCCCCACGCGGACAGTTGGTCGGGGGAGGGGAAAGCGTTGTCCTTCGGCTCATCCTGGGCATCGCCCCGCGCGCTCAAAAACTCCTGCCACAAGCGGATGGCGTCCTGCAACCGTGCGGCGCGCTGCGGGGAGGGCTGCCGAGGTTCCAGTCCCTGCGTCACGCGCAACGCGCCGAACCAAAATAGCGCGTGACGTGAGGTGGGGTGCTGCCGCAACGCCTCGACGAACAGTTTCTCCGCGTTGGTCAGGTCAAACGTGCGATGGGTCGGATTGAACGACGCCTGATACCACACGCGCCCAATCAGGGTGGTCAGCATCGCGCCCAACTCCTTGCGCTTGTCCTCGCTGCCGCCGCTGACGGCGTCGGACAGTTGCACAAGTTGCTTGAGTTCCCCCTCGGTCAGCAGCAGCCCCGCCCCCATGCGCGCGTCGGGGACGGGCGCGCGCTCCGACTTAGCTAACTCTTCGGCGCGCTTCTTCGCCAAGGCGGCTTTGTCTTTCTCGTCCAGCGCGGTGTAAAGATCGCTCAACGCGGCGTAAACGTCGGCGATTTGGTTGTTCGCAGTCGCCGCCTTTTCCAGTTCGGCGAGAGCGTCCTTGGGTTTGTTCAATTTGCGGTGGAGCAACCGCCCCATCCACAGGTGCGTGTAAGCCGTGATCGCGCTGAGCGGCTCTTTCACTTCGGATAGGTTGCGCTTGCTGGCGACCTTCTGCCACTGTTCAAAAACCTTCGCCAACTCCCTACCGGGCACGCGGTCGGTGGCAGGTTCGCCCGCGAGGAACCGCTGGAGGTTGTTGTAAAATTGCAATCCCTCCGCCCGTCGCTGGCTGAAATCGGGGGGGGCAAACAGCGCGATGCCGTCCCCGTATTCCACCGTCGCCACTACGAACAACGGCTGCGGGCGGGGCGTCGGGCTGTCCGCCACGCGCATCAGCATCATGCCCAGCGGATGCCCCGTCACCAGCACGCCCACAGGCGACAGGCGGTAGAACACCTCGCGCACGCCCTGCGTCAGCGGGTGCGCCGCCCACGGCACGACGGGCTTGGCTTTGCCGAGGAGGTCCATCGGCGACGACACCGTGCGGAAGCCGAACAGTTGCGCCGCGTCGGTGTGCAGCCAGATGATACCGCCTTGTTGCACCCACTCCAGCAGGGGCTTGGCATTTTCCTCGATTTCTTTGGCGTCTTTGCCCATGTCTTTGAGCGTCACGTCGAGGCGGATAACCTTCGCATCTGCGGGAATCCGCTTAAAATTCTCCTTGTCCAGCGGCACTACCTGCACGCCGGTGCGCAGTGACGGCACGCCGCCCGGCGGCGTCTGCGCCCCCAGAGGGAACGTTCCACCGACCAGCAGTAATACCGCGAGAAACGTCGTCTGCGCACGTCTCATAGTGTTCACACCCCTTCAGGCAAAACCCTGTCAGCGGATTGCGGGAGCGGATTCAACGGATTAATCCCGCCGCCATTGCTCCAGAATCCGCTTAATCCGTTACAAGAATCCGTTGACGGTAACCCGTGGACCAACCCCCTCAGATTCGCACCGCCACGCTCTCCTGCCGCGCTGCCGACTGCATCGCGGCGTCCAGGATTTGAATCTGTCGCCGCACCTGTTCCGGTTGGACGTTCAGCTCGGCGTTTTTGTTGAGGACATCGGCGATGTTCTGATAGTAAGACGTCCACCAGCCGCGCACTGTTTCCATCGTCAGTTCGCCGACGACGCCGTTGAGTTCGGTGCGGATTTTGGCGCGGTGCGCGGGGTCTTCTTGCGCGGCGTAGATGTTCCCCGCGACCATCGCCGGCTCCTGCGGGTCCAAGCCGTATTTGGTGAGCGCGCCCCGCTCACCCAGAATCAACCAACGCGGTTTCTCGGCGCGCGCGAGGTAACTCATCTCAATCTGGAAGAGCACGCCGTTGGCAAACTTCAGCAGGAGTTTGGCGTGCGTGCCGATGTCGGTATCCCAGTGACGGTTGGAAATGTCGCAGAACACCGTGGTCACTTCCGAGGGCACGAGTTGCAGCGCCTGGTCAATGAGGTGTGCCCCCCAATCGTGCAGGATACCGCCCATGTGCCTCCTCTCCGCGCGCCAGCGGCGTGGAGGCGCGTAACGCCCGACCGCAGACTCAAACAGAAACGGTTCACCGATCAAGCCGCTGCGCAGAACTTGTTGCACCGTCAGAAAATCCCAATCCCATCGCCGATTTTGAAAAACGCTCAACAATACGCGGTTCTTTCGGCTCGCCGCTATCATGGCATCGGCTTCGGCGACGTTGAGGCACATCACTTTGTCCACGACGCAATGCTTGCCCGCGTTCATCGCCTGAATCGCCATCGGCGCGTGCGTGTCGTGTGGCGTGGCGATGACGACGAGTTGCACATCCCGGTCTGCCAGCAGTTCATCCATCGTCGCGTAGGTCTTCACACCGTAGTCCTGTTCCGCCTGTCGCCGTCGCCCCTCATCCCGCGTGGCAACTGCCCTCACCTTCAAACCGTCCACCAACGAAATCAAGTAAGCGTGAAAACTCCGCCCCGCGTAGCCGTAACCGACGATACCAACGTTGACCATGGAGACCTCCGCATTGAGTTCTGTGGAGTTATTGTAAACGGATGGAAGGCGGCTGTCAATTCAAGCGTCGTGGATTTCAGCGCAAAGGCGGAGGCTGTTGTCAGTGATGGTGAGTTGATTGAGGATGCCGCGCTCCAGCAAGACCTCAGCCCCCGCAGAGGCAATGACCGAAACGCGGCGAGATAGAATATGGAGTTACGCGGCTGCCGTTCTTCCTTTTCCCCCGATCCCTCCCCGATGGAAACGCCTGTCATAGCGAGCGCAGCGGAGCCATCCCTTGCGACGGTCTCTCACTGGATGCGCAGTTCCACCTTACTCCCTATGTCGAGCGTTACTTGATCGAAGTCGAAACCATACACCCTCCACCTCTGCCCGCGCACGGCTCGACCGTCCACCCTCACAGTCAGTCGCTTCCGCTGGGGCCTGAGGAACAGCAACGTGGCGTCTGGCACGGTGCGGGGGGCACGCAGGGTCAACGTTCCGTCCGCGTCGAACGTCGCCTGCACGCCGCGCCGTAACATTTCCCACTGATAGATCTGCTCGCTCGTCCACCACTCTACACCCTGTTCTCTACCGTAGGCGACCAGATGCCGTATGGCATCTGCCACGCCCTCTTTGAGGACGTGCGCGGGATGAAAGAGAAAATGCGCCACGCCGTAATGCCGCGCCGCCGCGTCCAGCAGTTGCCTGCCGTAGTCGGGCGGGCAGGTGATGACTAAATCCTGCGTTAGCATGTTGATTTCCAACACGTGAAGAAAGCGCGGCCTCTCCCTCTCGTCGTCCAACGGAAAGTAGGGCTGCGCACCGCCGAGGGGGAAACCGATGTCGCCTTTTTTGCTGGGACCGCGCGTCTGGTCAACGTTGATGCCAGCCGCCTCGCACCAGCGCAGAAAGTCCAGCCGCCCCTCCCAACGCGTGTAGTGATTTTTGTTGGAGGTGATGTGCGCGATGCCAGCTTCTTTGCGCAACCAACGGTGTTGGAAGAGGAGGTTCTGTTTTGACCACGACGTTTCCCTGCCGCCGCTCATCGCGTCGTAGTGCAAGGCGATTTCAAACGCCTGCTCCTTGAGGGCGCGGTAAAACTCCGGCGGATAGCCGCCGGGGTAGAGCGTGCACCACGTGGACTTGATGCCGCAGTCGTTCACCACATCCAGCAGCGCCCAAGCCTGTTCGGGTGAGTTGCCGTCGGTGTCATGCGAGATGTGTCCGAGGGCTTTGAGGTCACGCGGGTAATACCACAGCATCGGCAGGGGGATGCCTTGTTCACGGGCGAGGTAGAAAACACTGCGAAGGACGATTGCGCGCAGTTCATCGCTGATCGGTTCAAGGAAGGTGGGCGTGCCGTCGGCGTCCATCGGCGTGCGGTCGCGCTCCCAGTCCAGCACCAAGCCATCTTCGGCTTTCAACATCCCATCGTTGAGGGGCGCGGAGCCATCGGGTGAGGGCTTCCCATCACTCAGCACAGGTAATCCCTGCTGAATGTGAACGATGGAGAAAAGCAGATCCGGCGCAAGCAGCACTGCCCTGCCCGCGCCGAAGCGGTTCTCCACTATCGCGCTGCCGGTGACCCCTTGCCGCCCCGATTCGATGCTCGCCAGCGACGTGCCGTTTGCTGTTGTCACAGCGTTCCCGCCGAAAACATGCAGCGAACTCCGCAGCCCTACGGTGATGGGATGCTCCCCTGTGGGCTTCATCCAACCTTCCCACAAGGGGCGGGTGCCGCTCACGCCGAAAACGTCATCCAGCCCCGATGTCCCACCGATGCCCAGCAGCGCGCCGCCGTTTTGCACGAACGTTCTGAGCGCATCGCGCTGCGCTACCGAAAGACGTAAATCCCCCGCCAGCAGCACCACGGTAGAACCCCCTCTGTCTCTCCCCCTTAACAAGGGGGAGACGACGGAGGTCCGCGCACTCCCTCTTAACAAGGAGGAGGTGGAAGGGGTTGATACACTCCCACTTAACGAGGAGGAGGTGGAGGGGGCTGACGCACTCCCTCTTAACAAAGGGGCGGTGGAGGGGATTGATGCACTCCCCCTTAACATGGGGGCGGTGGAGGGGGTTGATGCACTCCCCCTTAACAAGGGGGAGGTGGAGGGGGTTAGCAAGCGCGACAGACGACTTGGCGGCAGCCGCTCAAAAAATAGCCCCGCGCGGCGGAGGATCTCTTCGACGTAAATCCATGCCCGCGCGCGGGGATTGCAGTCAGGAGAAATGGACTGGGTAACGACTAACAAGCCAGGGCCTTGCCCCATGACAGGGGAACGCATACAACCTCCACGACAGGGCTACAATCCCAACCTCTCCTTGATGTAGGTGCGGCTCATCCTGATGCTTTCCTTCGGCGTGCGCGCTGTGCGGTCCTGTTCGACGGTATACCACTCGATGTCCTTCGGCTTCAGCGCCTCATGCACGGCGGCGAAGTTGATGATGCCCTGGCCGACTTCCGCGAACGCCTGCGTGCCGCCTATCATATCCTTGAAGTGCAGGTAAGCCACGCGGTCGAGGTAGGTCCTGATGAACTCTACTGGGTCGAAGCCGCCGTGCAGCGCCCAGTAGGTATCTATGTTCAGCGCGACGACGTTTGGGTCCAGCCCCTTCACCAGCACGTCCCACCCCGTTTCACCGTTGACCTTCCGAAACTCCCATGAATGATGATGGTAGCAGAAGGTGATGCCTGCTGCTTTGTATCTCGCGCCCACTTCGTCGAGAACTTTCGCCGACTCCGCGTAACCCTCTTGCGTGTGGTCTTTCGTGCCAGAGCACATCACGTATTTCGCACCCAATTCGGTGCAGAACTTGATGTAATCGTCCACCCGTTGGGTCACATCACCGTAGCCGCTATGCACGCCCGCCAACTTCAGTTGGAGCGATGCCAACGAGTCCTTCAGCCACGCGGGGTCGGCGTGCAGCCCCATCTCCACGCCATGATACCCCGCCTCCGCGACTTCCCTCAAAACATTCCCTAAGTCCGTCCGACTCCGTTGACCGAAGATGATGAGTTGACAGCCGATGTGTGTTGCCATGCAAGCCTCCTACCGTTGGCTGTCAACGGATTTCAGTAGCGGATTAAACGGATTGCTCCTCGATGAGAGCATCGGAATCCGTTTAATGAACA
>JANWYM010000212.1 GCA_025055355.1 Abditibacteriales bacterium | reverse complement strand
GGTTCGTCGGGAAGACTTTGATGGTGTTGAAGACGGTTTTCTCTTTGTCAATCGAACATTGCCCGCCCGTCGCCATCGAGGCGACTTGCGTGATCTGCGCAACGTCGGAGCGGAACAGGTCGGTGACGTTGATCAGCACGCTCTTGCGCTTCTCGTCTTTGGCTTCGATTTTGAACGCGTCCAGATAGGCGTCCGCGAACGAGCGCTTGACGGAGCGGGCAATGGGCTTCTTTTCGTCGGCACCGAAGCCGAGGTTCGGCACGACAAACAACACTTGCTCATCGCGCCGCACGAACTTGAACACGATATCCGCCAGCGGGTCGCCCGCCGCCAGCACCATACTCCCGACGCCCGTGCTGGCAGTGGCTTGCAGCAGCAGCAACTTGTCGAACTGGTCCTCGCGCACTTCCATGTAGAGCGTCTCGCGTCCCGCTTCCTTCTTGCGGTAGAGCGTGAACACGCCCTCCAACTTCTCGTAGTCCTTCACAACCTCCTCGATCGTTTTGTCCTTCTTGGGGGCGGCAGCGGTGGTCGGTCCGCTGGGCGTGTCGCCGAGCGGGCTACCCGCGACGCGCTCGATGCGCAGCGTGCCGCTGGGCGCGGCGCCGGGCACGCCGAGCGGCAGGTTGTCCATCTTGAACGTCGCCAACACGGTGTCACCTGACGCCTTCTCCACCCACACCTCCCCCGTGCAGGTCAGTTTGCGCTCCTCCGCCGTCTCGCCGTAGGTGGTTTTGATTTTGACCGTGTCAACACCCTTGACCTTCTCGAAGCCGACGACTTCATACTCCGCCACCCCAGCGACGCTGTCCTTTTTGTCATCCTCCTTGAACTCATAACTCCACTTGTCGCCCACGCCGACCGGGTGGGCGGCAAACACCAAGTCCGTCGCTTGACTCAACCGCGCCGACTGGCGGCGTTCCTCCTTGCTGTCCGCTCCGCCCTCCGTTTTGCGCGAGACCGTGGTTCCATCAGGCTTGATGACCTCAATCTCCTTTTCCTTCAACACCTCCTCCGGCACAGGCACCTTCTGCCCGTTGACGAGCATTTCATACTCTTCCGCTCGGCTCTCCCGCGTAATCTCCCCCGTCGGCGACACCTCGATAATTTGCGTCCGCTGCGTGATCTTCATCTCGAAGTTGATCCTGTTGCCGCCGACCTCCATGCTGAAGTTGCCCTCGACCTTGTAGGTGACGGCTTGTCCTTTTTGGGCTTTGAACTGCAGTAGCACCTTCTCCTGCGCGAACGCGAACCCGCTGATGCACAGGAGAAGCAGAACGGCAATCCACACTGACTTGAAACGCATAGTGACCTCCTCCCGGTATGCATTCGCTCGCCCGCCAGCCTTGCGTCGGCGGGGGTGAGCAGGCTAAAAGTTCCCCCGTGGCTTACACCGTCTCACTCTGACAGGCATTCCCTTTGACGCTCCTCAAAATACGCCGCCAACGCCTCCTGCCAATGGCGCAACGCGGGGAGTCCGAGGGCGTGCAGGGAGGCATGGCTCAACACCGAGTAGCGCGGGCGGCGGGCGGGCGCGGCAAACTCCTCCGTGCTGACAGGATGCAAGGGCGTGGTCACGCCCGCCCGGTCGAAGACGGTGCGGCAGAACTCAAACCACGTGCACGCCCCGCTGTTGGTGACGTGATACGTGCCGTAAGCGCCCTTCTCTACGATGGCTTTGATGACAGTGGCGAGGTCCACCGCGTAGGTGGGCGATATCGTCTGGTCGTTGACCACGCGCACTTCGGACTGCTGCTGGGCACGGCGCAGCATGGACTCGACAAAGTTGCCCGTCGCTCGCTGTCTTCCGGCGATGCCAAACACCGCCGATGTGCGGATGATGTAGGAGCGCTCATGTGTTAATCGGACGAGATGCTCCCCTGCCAACTTCGACGCGCCGTAAACGCTCAACGGCGCGGGCAGGTCGTCCACCTCGTAGGGTTCACTCTTGCGTCCGTCAAAAACGTAATTTGTGCTGACGTGAACCAACGCTGCGCCGCACGCGCGGCACGCCAGAGCGAGGTTTCTCGGACCAAAAGCATTGACCGCAAACGCCATTGCTATCTCGGACTCGGCTTTGTCCACCGTGTTGTAAGCGGCGGCGTTGAAGACGACATCGGGACGCAAACCAACGATGTGTTCCCGCACCGCGTCGGCGTCCGTGATGTCCAACTCCGCGCGCCTCAACGCGACGACTGTGTTTGCCGAGCATGATGCGCCGCTTGCAAAAGTCTTAGTGAGTTCGTGCCCTAATTGTCCCGTTGCGCCGATGATGACAACAACCACAGGTCCCTCCCTCGCAAATCGTCGTCGTCCTCCACGTCATCTTCGTTCTCGAACCCCAGCAACCATGACGATGAGGTCGAGGGCGGTTTTGATACGGGGTGGTGTCCCCAGGGGGACATGAACGACTCCTCCGCAAACGCCTGTCATGGCGAGGGCAGCGGTTGCGAGGAGCGAAGCAAAGCCATCTCCTCACGGAGGGGATGGCTTCGCTGCGCTTGCCATGACGTTCCCTGCGGCATGGTGCGTCAACCCAACGTAAGCGCCCCCATGGGAGGGCGCCACGGGAGGGCGAGGCTCCCGGTCTTTCGGGGTGTCCTATATCATACCGACACACTTCGCTCGATCCCCGCCTCCGCGAACGCCCGCGCCAATGTGCGGGAGGCTAACTCAGCAGCGGCGAACGGTTCATAGTCGGGGCGGCGCTGCACCATCACCGACACCTCGACGGTCTGAAAGCCATCGTATCCCGCGTCTCTCGTCACGCGCAGATAGTGGGCGTAATCGAACTCATCCTCACCGGGCACGAGAAACTCAAACTGCGGCACGATGCCCCGCACGCCTTTGACGTGGGTGTGAACAGTGTAGGGGATGAGTTGCGGGACCGACTCCTCCACCGTCCATCCCTGCGCCTGGAAGTGGCTGTAATCGAGGTTGACCTTGAGGAACGGCGATGCAATCTGCTCCATCAGCCATAGCACCTTTTCGGGTCGGTCCACCGCTCCGCCCACGTGCGGCTCCAACGCGATCGTCACCCCGCGCGCCGCCGCAAACTCCACCAACTCCCCTAACCTCTCCACCAATAGGCCTTTGAGTTGTTCCCACTCCTCGGGCTTGCCGCCCGTCGTCGTGTTGACCACCGGTGGCGCGTCGTCCGCCCACTGCACCGCCAAATCCACCGCGCCCCGCAGCCGCGTCATGTTTGCCCTATGCTGTTCGGCATCTGTCGCCACCAAGCTTGAATGTGCCGCAATCGCCGGCAGCGCGAGGCGATGCTCTTTCAGCATTTGCCTGATGCGTCCCCGCTCGGCGGCGTCCATCTTCTCCAACGCCGTCACATAGGGCGGCAGGACGGTAATTTCAATGCCCTCATAGCCCATCGCCGCAAGGCGCGGCACGGCAACGTCCATCGGTATCTGCGGCATACCCCAAGTTGAGAAGCCCAGTCGCATGACGATTTCACCTCTCTGATTATATCCGAAATCCACCAGGATGTCGAAGACGCTGTGTTATGCTCCCCCCAACAGCGCAAGGTTGCATCCCATCAGAGCCTATCCCAAAAAGGGACTTTTGCGTTTTGCCCTCCCCTTACGAAAATCCCCGTCATGGTGAGCGCAGTGAAGCAATCCCGCACGGGGGGGATTGCTTTGCTTCGCTCCTCGCAACCGCTGCGCTCGCTACGGCAGTCATCGAGAGCGGTTTTTGGTGTAGTCTCTCAGGTTTGCGTCCGCCGGCGCCCTTTGGGTATAATCAAAGGCGAGCCAACGCGCCGTCTGGGACAAGTGGGCAACTTGTCCTACATTGATGGAACTGTCTTTTTGAGGTGGGTGTCTAACCCAACACAGGCTTATGAGGAGTGAGAGGACATGAGGCGTTGGGACATTGGATTGTGCAGCGGCGTGCTCATCGTGTTCATCGGTCTGTTAGGCATCGTGCCGCGCGCGGGGTGGGCGGACGCCGCGGACGACCAGTATGCGTTCGCCACGGGGCTGTTCAAGGAGAAGTTGTATGAGGAGGCAGTCGTGGAGTTCAACAAGTTCCTTGCGCAGTATCCCAAGCATCCCAAGGTGCCGCACGCGAAGTTCGCCGTCGGGCAGTGTTACCAACTGCTCAAGCAGTTCGCTAAAGCGGCGCAGATGTATGAGCGGCTGGCGATGGAGCATCCCACGTTTGAGTTCCTCGCGCAGGCACGGCTGAGTCAGGGGGAATGTTATTTGAACCTCAAGCAGTTCGACAAAGCCCGCGCTGCTTTTCAGGGCGCGGCGAAATCCCCCGACGAAAAAATCAAATCGCAGGCGCTTTACTGGGTGGGCGAGTGCTATTACGCGCAGAACGATTTCGCCAACGCGCTGAAGGTTTATCAGGAGGTCACGAAGTTCCCGCAAAGCGAGGTCGCGCCTTACGCTTTTTATTCGATCGGGTTATGTCACCTCCGCTTGAACAACGCGCCCGCTGCCGCGCAGGCGTTTCAGAAGGTCTTCACCGCCTACCCGCAGAGCGATGTCGCCGCTGAGTGTCGCTACCGTTTCGCTGAAAGCCTCTACGAGCAGAAGAGATACGCCGAGGCGCGGCAGGAGTATCAGGCGATCATCACCAAATATCCCGACAGCGACTTCGCCGGGGCGGCGTGGTTGGGTATGGGCTACTGCGCGTTCCAGCAGAAGGATTACGCCGCCGCCGCCAGTGCGTTCGAGCGAGCCGCCGCGAAACTGCCCGCCGACAGCGACCTGCGCCCTGAGGCGGTGCTGCGATGGGGCGATTGCTTCTACAACCTCAAGCAGTTCGACCGCGCCATGAACGTTTACAATCAAATCGTGCAAGACCCGCGAAGCCCTGTCCGCGACCAAGCCCTCTACTGGATGGCGAACGCGCAGCGCGAGCAGAAGAACTGGGACGGGGCGTTGTTTTTGTATCGCTCGCTCGTGCAACAACATCCCCAAAGTCCGCTGGTGGCGCGGGCGTATCTGAGAATCGGCGACGTTCTCACCGACCAGAAAAAATATGCCGAGGCGATTGAGGCTTACCGTCGCGTGCAATCGTTGAAACCTTCAGACGATATAGCGAAGGACGCGGAAGAGGGCATCGCCTACGCGCTCGCGCAGCAGGCGGCGGCGGGCGGCGCGGAGGCGGAGAAGTTGGCGGAGCAACTCCAGGGCGAAGCCGCCGCGAAGGTTTACCTCCACATCGGGCAGGGGGCGTTCCAGCAGAAGAACTACGCGAAGGCGGCGCAACTGTTTGAGAAGGCGCTGACCAACGCCCCAAAAAATAGCGAGTGGGAGGAGCGCGCGCTCTACGGGTTGGCGCTGGCGCAGTTTCAAAACAAAGACCTGAAGCAGGCGATTGCGACTTACCGCAAACAACTGGCGGCTCACCCCAACGGCAAATTGGCGGTGAGCGCCCGGGTGGACTTGGCTTGGGCGCTGTTGGGCGACGACCAGGCGGAGCAGGTCGAGAGCGTCCTGCAACCGTTGCTCGTCAACCGTCCCGCTGACAAAGCCCTTGCCGCGAGCGCGGTCAACGCGGCAGCAGAGGCGGCAGCGCGGCAGGGGAAATTTGACCGCGCTCTCGCGCTATATGAGGAGTTGTTGGCGAAATATGGCGACAGCGACGACGTCCGCTTCGCGGCGTTGCTGGGGTTGGGTTCGACTTACCTGGAGCAGAAAAATTATCCTCAAGCGGTCGTGCGGCTGCGGCAGTTGATTGACCGTCAGCCGCCGGACGACATCGCGCCGCTGGCGTGGCTGCGCTACGGCATCGCGCTATCGAAGCAGAACCAACCCGACGGCGCGTTGGCGGCGTTCCAAAAGGTCGCCCGCGACTATGCGCAGAGCGACCTCGCCGACCGCGCCATCTACGAAATCGGATGGCTCTATCTGGAACAGAAGAAAGGTGAGGAGGCGTTCAAAGCGTTCCAGATGCTCATCGCCCGATACCCTCAGAGTCCGTTTGCCGATGAGGCGCGCTTCCACGTTGGAGATTACTTCTTCGATAAGAAGGATTTCCCCAAGGCTGCCGAATACTATCAACGGATTCAGTCCAGCGACTGGCAGGACAAGGCGCTTTACAAATTCGGTTCGGCGCTGTATCAGCAAAAGGACTTCGCGGGCGCAGCGCAGGCGTTCCAGCAAGTGGTGACGAGGTTCCCGCAAAGCGCGGTCGCCGCCGAGTCGCAGTTCTGGCTGGGCGACGCGCTGGAGCGCTCTAACAAATTGGACGAAGCCAAAGCTGCTTATACTGCCTTAGCCCAGAGGTCACCAGCCACCCCGTTCACGGCGCGCGCATGGCTGGGGTTGGGGCGTGTGCAACTGGCGCAGAAGAACTTTGCCGCTGCCAAAGCCGCCCTGCAAAAGGTGGACGAAAGAGCCGATGGGTTGACGCTGGCGGAGACGACGAAGCTGTTGGGCGACGTCGCCTTCGCGCAGAGGGAGTTCAAAGAGGCGTTGCAGCACTATCTCAAAGTCAGCATTATCTACGCCGACTCGCCGTTCGCAGCGGAGGCGCTATTCCAGATGGGGCAGTGTCATGAACAGATGGGTGACAAAGACAAAGCCAAGGAAGCGTATCAGAAGGTCGTGAATCAATTCCCCAACAGCCCCTTCGCGGCGAAGGCGAAGGAAAGGCTGCAGGCGTTGTGAGGAGACGGTGCGATCCGTGCCGTTCATTAGATTTCATCCGAAGTTCAGATTTACAATGACCATCGTCCGGTTGAGTCCGCGAAGTTCGACCAGACTCAGCAGGAGTTATTAGAAAGGTTCGGTGGGTTGACGCTCTTCCGCGAACCGACCTTTCTCACGCAGGGATTTTGGCGGGATGAAAGGCAAGTTATTCGAAGACCATCTTCGTGTTTACGCCGTCTTCGCTGAGGACATCAACGCTGCTCGCGCGCATCTGACGGCGATGAAACCGAAATGGAAACGCCGCTTTCGGCAACTGGAAATCTTCATGGTGGAGACAGGAGTTGAGGTGTTATGAATGTATGAGAGCCTCGCCGCAAACCGCGTCGCTCAGGCTGGAAGCCTGCGTCAAATGCCGATGGAGCCTACCCCGAGCGCAGCGAGGGATGTCGGCGTGCGCGGTTTGCGGCGAGGCTCGTAGAGGAGTTTGTCTATGGAATTAGCGAATTTAAAGATTTTGATGGACTTAGGGATCTTTTTG
>JANWYM010000211.1 GCA_025055355.1 Abditibacteriales bacterium | reverse complement strand
GACGTCCGCCGCGCCCTCTGCATGGGCGCGGCGATAGAAGTGGTCAAAAGTGCGTTTCGTCAGTTATCCGCCGGCGAGGCGCACGTGCCGCTGCGCACAGCGGTAGAGAGCGAAGGAGGCGTCACCCTGGTCATGTCCGCTCATCTGCGCGGCAGCACAGCGTTGGGGATGAAAGTCGTTTCAGTCTACGCCGACAACGCCGCGCGCGGACTGCCTACCGTCACCGCCCTCGCCATCGTCCTTGACGCGGACACGGGGCACCCGCTTGCGGTGATGGAGGGGACTTACCTGACCGCCCTGCGCACCGGGGCGGCGTCGGGCGCGGCGACGGACGTGCTGGCGCGAAAGGACGCGCGCGTGCTTACTATCTTCGGCGCGGGGGCGCAAGCCCGCACCCAGATTGAAGCCGTCTGCTGCGTCCGCGACATCCGCGAAATTCGTCTCTTCAGCCGCACGCGCTCTTCGGCGGAAAAACTCCGTGCCGAACTGGTCTCCTTGTACCCTTGCCTCCTTACCTCCGTTGCTTCCTCTCCTGCGGAAGCCGTGCGCGGCGCAGATGTCATCGTGACGGCGACGAACTCTCCCACGCCCGTCTTTGACGGCAGCGACCTCACGCCCGGCGTGCACATCAACGCGATCGGCGCGTTTCGACCGGACATGCGGGAAGTTGATGAAGCCACCGTGCAACGCGCCAAAGTTGTCGTCGACCAACGCGCTGCCGCCCTGTCCGAAGCGGGCGACCTTATCCTCCCCATTCAGAAGGGCGTCATCACCGATGCGCACGTTCACGCGGAGTTGGGCGAAATTCTCAATGGCGTCAAGTGCGGACGTGAACGTGATAATGAGATCACTCTCTTCAAATCCGTCGGCAACGCCGCGCAGGACGTCGCCGTCGCGCAGGCGATTCTCCAAGCCGCCGAAGTGCAGGGGTTGGGCTGGCTTCTCCCTCTTTTTTAGCGTCGGCAAGGTCGCCCGCGACGCCGTCGCGGACCTTTGGCGGGCGCGGTGGGTCGTGGGCGAAGACAGCGTCTGCGAACAGGAGAATAGTTACGCGGTTGCCGTCATTCCTTTCCCGCGTAACTCCTAAGAAACCTTGCTGTCCCCCTTGGCCAGAGGGCTGCAGGGGGTTGTCGGCTTACTTTGAACCTCCCCCGACCCCTCCTTGGTGAGGAGGAGAGTGAGTCTCCCCGCGTCCATAGATGGGTGGAAGTTTGACATACTCCTCAAACGTCAGTCTCTTGGTGGCGGTGGTGACTACCATAGCGGTTCACCTCGTCAATGCCTCGTGCGTGCCGTGATTACAGTTCCCTTGTGCCCGTCTGTCAAACGCGGTCTTTTGCGCTGAATGCCGCCTTTAACTTTCGACCTTCTTCTTGAGTTCATGCAACTTGTTCAACGCCTGAATCGGCGTCATCTCGTCCAGATGGAGGGACTTGAGTTCTTCCACGACGGGGTGGGGTTCAGCGTCGAAGAGTTTCAACTGCATGGGCGGGGGGATGACGTGGGAGTGTTCCGATATCGAGACATTAGAACGTTCCAACGTTTGAAGGATTTGCTTGGCGCGTTCGATGACCTGTGGAGGTAAGCCGGCGAGGCGGGCGACTTGGATGCCGTAACTTTTGTCCGTGCCGCCGCGCACGATGCGATGGAGGAACGTTACGTGGTCGCCTTCTTCTTTGACGGCGGCGCGGTAGTTTTTGACGCGGGGGAGTTGTTCCTCCAGGTCGTTGAGGTGGTGGTAGTGGGTGGCGAACAGCGTCTTCGCGCCTAATTCGTGGAGGTATTCGGTGACCGCCCACGCGATGCTGAGTCCATCGTAAGTCGAAGTGCCGCGCCCGATTTCGTCGAGGAGGATGAGGCTTTTGCGCGTGGCGTTGTGCAGGATGTTAGCGGTCTCGTTCATCTCCACCATGAAGGTGGATTGACCCGTTGATACGTCATCCTGCGCACCGACGCGGGTGAAGATGCGGTCAACGATGCCCACCTCGGCGGCGTCGGCAGGGACGAAACTGCCCATCTGCGCCATGAGCGCGATGAGGGCGATTTGACGGAGATACGTGCTCTTTCCGCTCATATTCGCGCCTGTGATGATGTGCAGTTGGTTCTCCTCGCAGTCCAGGGTGACATCGTTGGGCACGAACGGTTCGGCTTGCGTGGTCTCGACGACGGGGTGCCGCCCCGCTTTGATGATAATGGCATCGCCGTCGTTGACAGTGGGGCGAACGTAGTGGTGGCGCACGGCGATGTCGGCGAAGCAGGCGAGCACGTCGAGTTCGGCGAGGGCTTTGGCGGTCTGCAGCAGGCGTCCCGCGTGTGCGGCGACCTGCTGACGCACGCCACAGAAGAGTTCATATTCGAGGTCAACGATTTTCTCCTCCGCGCCTAACACCTTCGACTCCCATTCCTTCAAATCGGGGGTGATGAACCGCTCGGCGTTGGCGGTGGTCTGCTTGCGGATGTAGTAAGAGGGAACGAGGTGGAGGTTGGGTTTGGTGACCTCGATGTAGTAGCCGAACACCTGATTGAACCCGACCTTGAGCGACTTGATCCCCGTGCGCTGCCGCTCGACCTCTTCGAGTTGGGCGATCCAATCTTTGCCGTGCTGGGACACGCGGCGCAGTTCGTCGAGTTGTTCACTGTAACCGTCGCGAATGAGTCCGCCTTCATTCAGGTGGAAGGGCGGGTCGTCGAGCAGGGCGCGGTCGAGGAGGTCACGCACGTCGTCCATCGGGTCGAGGCGGGCGAGGATGTCGTTCAGCAGCGGCGTGGTGGCGACTTGCAGCACGTTGAGCAGTTCGGGCAACTGGCGCAGCGAGTGGCGCAACGCGACCAAGTCTTTCGCGTTCGCCGTTCCCGTGGCGGCGCGGCTGGTGAGGCGTTCGACATCATACATTTTATCCAGCAGGGCGCGGACATCGCCGCGCAGCAGGGCGTTGTCCACCAGTTCCTGCACGGCTTCGTGCCGCCGCTGGATCGCGGTCACGTCCAGCAGCGGCTGCAGCAACCACTGCCGCAGCAGACGGCTGCCCATGCGGGTCACGGTCTGGTCGAGCAACCCCAGCAGTGTGCCGTGCGTCGAGCCGTCGCGGAGGCTGCGCGTCAGTTCGAGGTTGCGCCGCGTCGCCGCGTCGAGGAGCATGAACTGGTCGGTGGAGTAAGTCGTGATGCCGCGAATATGCGTCAGCGCGGCGAGTTGCGTCGTGCGCAAATAGTCCAGCGTCATCGCCGCTGCCTCAATCGCTAATGGCATGTCCTCGCACCCAAACCCGCGCAAACTCGTGACGCCGAAGTGTTCGAGGAGTTTCTGATAGGGCGTCTTGAAGGCGCGGGGGTCGAGGTCGAAGGGCGTGAGTTTAAGGGTGGCGGGTTGGGGATTGTGGGTTGCGCTCATGCCGATGGCGGCGAGGAACGCTTCGTCTTGAGCAAGCGCGCTGGGCAGCAGGCACTCCGCAGGTTGCCAGCGGGAGAATTCCTCGCGTAACTTGGCGGCAGATTCAAGTTCAGTCACAAGGAACTCGCCTGTGGAAACATCCACGAGTGCCAGACCGAGGCGCAGGTTCGCTGCCGCCGTTTCAACCCTGAACCCTAACCCCTCAACTCTGGGAAAACTCTTGGCGTCAACGCTTATGGCCGCCAGGAAGTTATTGGCTTTGGCGTCGAGCATGGAGTCTTCAACGATGGTGCCTTTGGAGACAACGCGGGTGATTTCGCGGCGGACGAGTTTGCCGGGCTTGGGCGTTTCCATCTGTTCGCAGATGGCGCACTTGTAGCCCTTTTTGACGAGGCGGGCGAGGTAGCGTTCAATCGCGTGATGCGGCACGCCGCACATCGGCATCCGTTCAGATTTGCTGATGGGTCGTCCCGTCAGGACGAGGTTGCACTCGCGGGAAACGATATGGGCGTCCTCGTTGAAGCACTCGTAGAAATCCCCCAAGCGAAACAGCAGAATCACATCGGGATACTGCTGCTTGATGGCTTGGTATTGCCGCAGCATGGGGGTGAGGTTGTCGTTGTGTTTCATGGCAACCTTGAATATAGCAGGGTTTTTGCCCTTTGTCAATGAGGCAATGAATTCGCGAAACAGGTGACAGTTACGGTGAAGGCGGCGGGGGCGGGAAGATGCGCGTCTCGATGGCACTCAGGATGGTGCGGGCGTAGTCAAGGGCTTCCTGGGCTTCTGCTTGCGCTGGTGGGGCAGGTAAGCCAGCATCAGGATAGCGAGAAGGCATGTAATACTGGTCAACGACACGGCACTTTGCTTAAAAGGCGGAGAGTGTAGCATCGAATGTGATGCACCGGTTCAGGAGAGTATCAAGCGAGTGGATGCGCGGCGGTGACTGCCCATTGTGAAGCAGGAACGCTTTGAGGGCTTTTTCAATGGAAGATGCGGGGATGGTCTGGGTCGCTGGCGCGATAAGATTTGATGACTTCATCACTGAGCAGGTCAACGTCCCACACAACCTGCGTGCCTGCGGCAAAATAGTCGGCGCGTTTATCGGCGATGGCTGCCTCATCAGCCGGTCCGTAGTCATTTTCGCTTCTTACTTCAACGGCAAAAACTGGTGTGCCTTCGTAAAACTTCATGCCGGGGTCGGGACCGATATACAATAGCAGCATCAGGGCTGAAGGAAGAGCGATGGGGTAAATTGACGTGAAAGCCTTTGTTATCACCAACGGCTCGACCGATGCCGGTGCGCTGGGCGTGCTGCCACAAGGAGACAGAGATGGCATCGCCCGCGTAACTCGGACCGCCGTCTGTGGGTGACATGAGGACAATTTCTCCCTTCACAATTTCTGCTTTGCCGTTTTCCGGCACATGGTAAAGGTCTTTGATGGTCGCTGGTCGGGCTTGGGTTGCCGTCGTCATATCAGAGAGGTCAGACTGGCTCCGCAGGCAGGACTCGAACCTGCAACCTAGTGGTTACAAGACCCCCAACATTTCTGCTGGGCTTGGACTATCTCATCACCCGTCCCGACTTGTCGGGAGGAGGGTGTCGGGCGCTGACAAGGCATTATTGGATGGGCTCCTCAGCCTTTAGTCTCTGCACGTTCCTGCCTACGCCACGAAATCTTTAATTTCGTTGGTGCCCTTCGGCAGGCTTCGCTCAGGATTACCATGCCAAACGTTTCCGCTCGGTTTAGGGTCTCCTGAATTCACCCGATTTTTCCATCTACGGTTTCCCGTAGAGGCTGCATGTCTACAGCCACCCGCTCTACCATTGAGCTACTGCGGAACGAAAAGGGGAAGGGGAAGAACGACTTCTCCCCTTCCCCTCAAAGAAATTTCCCGGCAACGACCCACTCTCCCATGCCGTCGCCAGCACAGTACCATAGGCGCTGAGGGGCTTAACGGCCGTGTTCGGAATGGGAACGGGTGTTTCCCCCTCGCTCTTGTCACCGGGAAACTTTAGATGGATGAACACCCTCAAAACTGCATAGAGGCGAAAGAGTTCGCGGAGAAGAAAATGCGCGGTCAAGCCCTCGGACGATTAGTATCGCTTGGCTGAACACGTTACCGTGCTTACACCTGCGACCTATCCACCTGGTCGTCTTCCAGGGTCCTTACTCCGTTCGCCGCCCCGAGGACGGCTACTGGGATGGGAGACCTCATCTTGGGGTGGGTTTCGCACTTAGATGCTTTCAGCGCTTATCCCGTCCGGACTTGGCTACCCAGCGTTTGCCCTGGGCAGGACAACTGGTACACCATTGGTCCGTCCATCCCAATCCTCTCGTACTAAGGACGGCTCCCCTTCAAGTCTCCTACGCCTGCAGCAGATAGGGACCGAACTGTCTCACGACGTTCTGAACCCAGCTCGCGTACCGCTTTAATGGGCGAACAGACCAACCCTTGGGAGCGACTACACCCCCAGGATGCGACGCACATGACTCTTGTGTTTCCACAAGTGTAGACTATGTCATCATCCCCGATTCAGCGGGGAGTCCGGCGTATGATGACGACTGTAGATTTGTCCTGATACATCGGGACAGAGCCGCCATCTCACCTTTCGGTTCAGTCGTTACGGGGTTAAAGGAGCTTGTAGGTCATGCAATCGGGGACACACGGTCGAATGATTTCGCAGAAGCGTTCGGCTGGAACGCGCTTGCATCCATCCTGATAAAACATCGCTCGGTAAGGGTCAAAGAGCCTATCACTGCGCGTGGCGAAACGGACGTGGCGGTAGGTGTTGCCAGTTCGTGCGTCCGCGACGGCGATTTCGTAAGGCTCTGCGGCAGCCACATCACGGAGTTCAGCATACTTCCAGAGAGCGTATGCCTTCTGTGCCGCACTGTGGTCCACCTTGAGCCGCACGTGCCGTCCGTTTTGCTCTAAACACCCATCACCCAGCAGCGTTCCTATCAGGATTTCGTGCTGCCTTGCTGTGAGTGGCATGACCTGCTCCTCAACTTCCCACGGCATTACCCTTCCGCTCAAGGCAGAGAGGGCTCCGCCGTTATTAGCCGGATTTTTCCTCATCGGCTTGCGCCGATGGGGGCCCTGATTCGAGCCGACATCGAGGTGCCAAACCGCGTCGTCGCTGTGGACGCTTGGACGCGATCAGCCTGTTCCCTGATTCCTTTAGTTGCCTAAAGGGGTAGACTATCTCTTCATCCCCACACATGTTGGGGAGCGCGGCGTGTTAGCCCTGTCTTAGGATGGAACTTTGGTGACAGGACTCTCGGGCAACGCGCCCTCAGTCGTTACGGGGTCGGGAGGGAGTTTGTAGCGCATGGAGGGCAGAACCCACGGGTTGATGATGTCTTTCAACTTCTGTGTCATATTGGGCGGGAAGAAGAGGCATGGATAGTCTTTCTTCCGCACCACGCGGCACGACAACCCAAAGTTCCGTTCCAGCGCGTTCACCAAGCGGGAGAGTTCTTCATCGGTGTAGCGAGGCAGGTAGATGTAAGCAACCTTATCTCGCGGGTAGTAATGTCCATCGTCCATGAACCACACCGCTAAAGTCAGAGGCGATTTGAGCAACCCTTCGATGTTGAGCGGAATTTGCTTCCGCCCTTGCCCATCGTAGAAGGCTCGCTTGTAGCGTCCTAACAACGGCATGGCAACGGTTTGGCATCGGCAGTAGACGTAATGACGTTTCCACTGCGGATTGAACCGTTCGATGGTTTTCGGCGGGGCTTGCATCAGACTTTGCAGGGCTCT
>JANWYM010000210.1 GCA_025055355.1 Abditibacteriales bacterium | reverse complement strand
CGGGCAGGACGCCCAACCTAACTTTTTGACGGTCCTCGAATGAAACGCAAAGCTTGAGTGAGCAGTTCTCGCAGGAGATTATCGCCCGCGACGCTGTCGCGGGTTTTCCGTCGCGGCGCGACGGGCGATCAAGCGAGGTGAGACGACCGATGGCGACCTCCTTGGCACATACCGCTCTGTTCGAGCGACACCAGTCGTTGGGCGCGACCTTCGAGGCGTATGCGGGGTGGGAGTTGCCCAAGTTCTACACAAGTATTGAGGAGGAATACGCCGCTGCGCGCGAGCGGGTGGCGGTGGTGGACCGCTCGCACGTCAGCAAGATGAAGGTGACGGGCAGAGATCGTCTCGACCTGTTGCACCGCCTGACGACGCAGTATTTCTTCTACAAAAACAAGGACGCGCGCCAGCCGTTTAACGACCCGTCCGAGGACCCCGACGCACTGAAGGCGGGTGAGGGCAGAGAGGCAGCGCTTATCACAGCGAAGGGGCGCATCATTGACTATCTTCTCGTTTACGGCTTTGAGGACTCACTGCTCGTTCTGTTCAGTTCGCGGAATCGCGAGCGCGTGCCCCAGTGGATTGATGGATTTGTGTTCCGCGAGGACTTTCAGATGACGGACGTAACGGCGCAGCAGGCGATGTTGCTGCTCTTGGGTCCGCAAGCGTCCACCACGGTGGAAACGTTGGCGGGACAATCGGTGGCATCGCTGCCGATGCATCATTTCATTACTCCCACCATCGGCGGCGCGCCCGTCATCGTGGCGCGGACGTGGAATCTGGGCAGCATAGGGGCGGTGCGTCCTTGCCCGTCCTTCCATCTCATTACGCCCGTTGAGAACGCGGTCAACCTGTGGGACGTTCTGATCGAGCGGGGCGTCCAGCCCGTCGGCGAGGACGTGTATGAGGTCCTCCGCATCGAAGCCGGTCTGCCTGTCGTCGGCAAAGAACTGAGCGAAGAGGTCAACCCATGGGAGGCGCGGTTAGATGCGGCGATTCATCTGGCGAAGGGCTGCTACACGGGGCAAGAAGTCATCGCTCGCATTCAGACCTATCAAAAGGTTCACAAACGACTCCTCGCCGGGATTCGCCTCATTGAGGCGAGGCTGCCGGAGCCGGGCAGCAAAGTGACGGCGGCGGGGCGCGATGTGGGGTTCATCACCAGCGCAGCGCGCTCGCCTGCGTTGGGAAACATCGCGCTCGCTTACGTTCACGGTGAATATGATGACCCCGGCGTGAGGGTCACGGTGCATACGCCCAGCGGCGATGTGGAAGGCATCGTGGCGTCGCTGCCGTTCGTTGCTGCGTCAGGCGAGACGCCTCACCCCCAATCTCACGACTTGACATCTTCCACGTAGGCACGCAGGATTTCCGCCACGCTCCACGCCTGCGCGATACAACCCTTGGGGGCGTGGGGCGGGTCGCCGTCGAAGATTTCGGAAATGCTGCCCAGACCGGCGTCCAGCAGATGAGCGCGCAGAGGCTCAATGAACGCGGCGGCTTCGCGTTTCGCCTTGGGGGTGCGGCGGTGCACCTTGACGTAAGCCGTGATGAACGGTCCCATCAACCACGCCCACACTGTGCCTTGATGATACGCCCCGTCGCGCTGCCATTGGTTGCCCTCGTAGCGCCCGACGTAGCCCGCGCTGCGCGGCGACAGACTCCTGAGACCATACGGCGTCAGCAGTTCGCCGCCGACCACTTGCAGCACCTTCAACTGTTTCTCCCGCGACAGGAGCGTGTACGGGAGGCTGAGGGCAAAAATCTGGTTAGGACGCACGGAGGCGTCATAACGGTCGCCGTCCACGCAATCGAACAGGCAGCCCAGCGCCTCGTTCCAGAACGTCCGCTCAAAATGCGCCTCCACGCGCTGAGCGGCTTCTCGGTAGTCACTGGCATCTACCGGCTTGTCGAATCTCCTCGCCCAATCCTCCATGATGCGCAGGGCGTTATACCACAGGGCATTGATTTCCACAGCCTTGCCGTTGCGGGGCGTCACCACCCAGTCGCCGATTTTGGCGTCCATCCACGTCAGTTGTGTGTGCGGCGTTCCTTGCACGAGCAAACCGTCGGCGTCAACATGGATGTTGTAGCGCGTCCCGCGTTGATGCCAGCGGATGATGTCCGCCATCACAGGATACAAGGTGGTTTGAACGAAGTTCTCATCGCCGGTGTAATCTAAATACTTTTGCGCGGCAACGAAGAACCACAGGGTAGCGTCGGCAGTGTTATAGCCCGGCTCGCCGCCCGCGTCGGGGAAGTGGTTGGGCAACATGCCTTGCGAGCAATACTGCGCGAAGGTCCGCAGAATGCTGCGGGCTTCCTCAAACCGCTTGGTGACGAGCGTGAGTCCGGGCAGGGCAATCATCGTGTCGCGCCCCCAGTCGCTAAACCAGGGGTAGCCCGCAATGATGGTCCTCAGGTCGTTACCGCGCCGCACGAGGAATTGGTCGGCGGCTAAAGCCAGCGTCTGGACGAGGTCGTCCTCAGCATTGAGGAGGCTGACGACCTTCTTGCGTCGCTCCACCTCGCGCTCGCGCAAGTGGGGCACCTCGCCGACAGTGTGGGGTTGCAGAGAGGCAATCACGCTGCGCGTCTCCCCCGCCCCCAAACGGAATATGAGAATCCCCGGATTGAAGAGGTCCTCGCAGTCGTCCAAGCCGCGCTCCGTCTCGCGCTCGTAATAGAAATCCCGATACCAGTAGTTGGTCGGCTCATACCATATCGCATCGTTTGCCAAATAGAGAGGCGGCAGCCCGTAGTAGGGACTGAACTTAATCCAGCCGTCACCATGCTTATAAGGCTTGTAAATGTCGGCGTTTTCCTGTGTGGTCGCATGGTAGTCGCGGTAGGCGAGGAGCGGACGGATTTCCATTAAGATAGGCTCCGGGCTTTTCAGCAGATGGTAGGTGACGACGGTCGTGTTCTCCCCGTGAACCATGAAAACTGTTTTTTCTAAGGTCACGTTGCCCACGCGATAAGTGAAAGTCGGGAAGGGGTCGAGACGAAAGGACTCCAGGTAGAGATAGCCATGAGGATGAATCGCATCGCGGTATTGGTTGCACGACAGTTCCTTGCGTTCGTCGCCGATGATGAGTGACTCCTCCAACTTGGACAGGAGAACGAACCGCTTCACCGGCGGCTCGAGGGCAGCCACCAGCAGACCATGATACCGTCGCGTGTTGGCGCCGACAATCGTTGAGGAGGCGAACCCACCTAAGCCGTTAGTCTCCAGCCATTCTTTCTGAGTCGCCTGAGCAAAGTCAGAACATACATCCTCGCCAAACTGAATAAGCATCACGCTCTGTCTCTCAGAGAACGGAGAATGGAAAACGGCGCGTCCCGATAAGGCAGGATGACGGTATCTATTTTCCATTTTCCCTCCTCGATTCTCCCTTGAAAACCTGTCATGGCGAGCATAGTTGAGACATGAGCAACTCCTCCGAAAATCGTCGTCCTCGTCGTCGTTCTCGTCCTCGAACCGCACAAACGACCAACGATGACGCGGAGTGTCCCTCAACTGGACGCCCCAACTGGTGGGGGCATCACCCTGCACAGGTTCGGGCGCCGGTTATGGTTGGTTCGCTATCTCAACTTCCACCACGCCACCCCCGTCGCCGCCACTGTGAGCGCCGCCGCCGCGCCGAACGGCAGCAACGCCCCGCCCTGGTCCCACAATCGCCCCGCTAACGCGTTGCTCGGCAGCACAGCCAGCCCGATGGTGGCATAGTAAGCGCCCATCGCCGCGCCGCGCGTTCCGCTCTGGCTCAACTCCGCGATGAGCGCGCGGGCGACAGGATTGACGCTGGCACGGTGCAAAGCCAACACGATGAAGCAGACCCAGACGTGCCACACCGCGTCAGCGCAGGCAAATCCCCCAGCGGCAACGGCAAAAAGCAGGTAGGTCGCCAGCAGTCCGCGTCGGCGCCCGAACCTATCTATCGCGCCGCCCAGCGGCGTGGCACTCACGGCGTAAACGACGTTGTAAACGAAGTAGGCGAAAACGGCAAACGCGGAGGCTGCCTCTCGGCCCATCAGCGGCGTCACGACCTCTTTCGCCCGCAGGAGAAAGAGCGCGTCGGAGAAATGCGCCAGACTGTAAAGCCCGTTGGCGGCGATGAACCACCAGTAAGTCGGCGACAGGCTGCGCCAGTCCCACGCCGGCGACTTCGCGGCGGCTTTTGGCGACGGAACTTCTTGTGCTAATGCAATGACGAGCAAAACCGCCACCACGCCGGGAATCGCCGCCAGCAAGAAGGCTTGCGGAAAGGCAACGTGGGAGCGCAGCAAAAGAGAAGCAATCGCCGTCCCCACCACCGCCCCCGCTGTGTCCATCGCCCGATGGAAGCCGAACGCCAGTCCCCGCCGCTCCGAGGGCACGGAATCGGCGAGGAGCGCGTCGCGCGGCGCAGAACGAATCCCCTTGCCCAGCCGGTCACCCACCTGCACCAACGCGGCTTGCCACCAGGCACTCACAAACGCCAGCAGGGGTTTAGTCAACGTCGAGAGGATATAGCCTCCGCACACCCACGGTTTTCGGCGTCGGAGGCGGTCGGAGAACCTGCCCGAAACGATGTTGAGCAGGCTGGCGACGGTGTCGCCTAACCCTTCGATGAATCCAATGCCCCACTTGGGTGCGCCGAGGGCATCTAAAAACAGGGGACGCAGGGGAATGACAATTTCGCTGTGGATATCGGTGAAGAAACTGACCAGCCCTAAAACGAAGACGTTGCGGCGCATCAACGTTAACACGTTGGCACGTTGGCCGGTTGGCACGTCAGAACGTTGGAACGTTGAACGTGCTAACGTGCCCACGTGTTGACGGACTGACGTGCCAACGTGCTAACTCTCAACCTTGATCGTTAGGGTTTCTGGGTCGGTTCGCTCTCAATCGCCGATTGAATCTGCTCCTGAATCTCGTTGGATGCCTTCTTGAACTCGCGTAATCCCTTGCCCAAACCACGCATCAACTCGGGCAACTTGCGCGGACCAAACAGCAACAGCGCAATCACACCAATCGCAATCAACTCCGGCGCGCCTAAACCGAACATCATCCATCACCTCCGTCGCTTCACGCCAAGTTAGACGGTCAGCCCGTCGGATTGTTCCAAGTTCATCCGAGCGGTTCTATCAGCCCCAACGGGTCACCTTCCACCTCGGGATCATCCAGCATCTGCACCTTCCACATCTGCCCGGCTTTGACCTGCGTTACATCTTCAGGGATAACCAGCAAGCCGTTGGAGCGAATCATCGTGCTCAACCTCCCCGACACCTGCTTGCCTGCCACCCGCGCCACCCATGCACCGTCCCGCAGCGCCACCCACACCCGCACGAAGTCGGTCTTGCCTTTTGTGGCTTTCAGGTCCTGGTCAACGCGGGCGACGACCTCCATCTTGCGCAGCGCGCGGCGTCCCTGCATCTTCAGCAGCGCAGGACGGACGTAGAGTTCAAAACCCACCATGCAGGATACGGGATAGCCCGGCAAGCCAAACACAGGTATTTTCCCCATCGTGCCGAACAACACCGGACCGCCCGGACGCTGCGTGACCTTCCAGAACTTGACCGCCCCTACCTGCTGGAGAACGTCCTGCACCAAGTCGTAATCACCGACGGACACGCCGCCCGACGAGACGATCGCGTCCACCTCCCCCGCATGACGCTGGAAGATGCGCAACAGGTCATCCACCCTGTCCACTGCCTTATGGGCGGCGTGAACGACACCGCCGTATTTGAGAATCAACCCCGCCAGCGCATAAGTGTTGCTGTCGCGGATTTGCCCCGGCGCGAGCGGCTCGCTCACATCCTTAATCTCATCGCCCGTTGAAATCAACAGGACGCGCGGCTGCCGCGCCACCAGCGGCTCTGCCACGCCACACGCCGCCAGCATCCCCATCTCCGCCGGGCGAATCCATGTCCCCCTCTCCATCACCAGCTCGCCTGCTCGCACGTCCTCACCGGCAGGACGCAGGTTACGCCCGACCTCAATCGGCTCGAAAACTTGCACCCTGCCCTCGTCGCCCCGCGCCGTGACCTCCTGCATCACCACCGCATCCGCGCCTTCAGGAACGGGCGCGCCCGTGTAAATCCGCGCCGCCGTGCCGGGGCGCAACGGGCGCGTCGGATGCGCCCCCGCGCTGATTTCCTCGATGACTTGCAACACCGCCGGCTGCCCAGATGATGCCCCGGCGACATCAGCGGCTATCACCGCGTAACCGTCCACCGCCGCACAAGGAAACGGCGGCACGTTGATGTCGGCGTAAACGTCCTCCGCCAACGTCCGCCCCAAACTCTGCAAAAGCGGCACCCGCTCCGTCGGCAGCGGATGCACGCAGTCCAGAACGATCGCTAAAGCGTCGCGGACGCTGATATTGGTCAGCATAGCAAACCACCTCAAGCGTTCAGATATGCCATGAACTCCGTAGGTTTGGCTAACGTCTCCCAGCCCCTCCCCCAAGGGAGGGGTCAAACGCCGTTTTTATACACGCTCTAAAGAGATTGGTCATTGGTCGTAACTTGGCGGTATTCGTCCGGCGTGTTGACGTTGACGAACATCCTTAATGCCGCATCGAACCGACGACATTCCGCTTCTTCCACGAACCGCACGCGAACCAGCGGAAAGAACGCAGCGACTTTGTTCACGCCTTCGGTCAACTGACGTTCGATAATGGTCAGGCACGTCGCTCTGTAAATCGCGTGCAGCGTTTCCGGGCGATTCGCCACACGGGGGACCACCACATCCCAGCCCTCTGCCAAACTACAAAGGTATTGAATGAAATCCGCTTTGAGGAACGGCATATCCGTCGCGCACACGAAACAATCGCCCACTGCCGCCAGCGCCGCATGAATCCCGCCCAACGGTCCCCGCTCTGGGAAGCGGTCGGACAGCGACGGCACGCCCGCGGCCTTTGCCACTTCCTCCGACGGCGTGACAACGCGCACAGTGGGGAACACCTCCTGCAACACCTCCACCACGCGGCGCACTAACGGCTGTCCCTGCCACCTCAACAACGCCTTCTCCCGCCCCATGCGCGACGACTTTCCACCTGCCAGCACCACGCCCGTCATGCTCTTCCCCTTTCCCTGACGGGGGCTATCCTATTGCAAGGCAAAAAGCAAGTCTTCATCAGGGTATCGCCGCTACCCACCTCTCATACGTCTGCGCCACCTTGCCCTCTTGCACGTCGCCCGCGTGGACGTAGAGCGCGTAACGCAGCGTCAAACTCTGCC
>JANWYM010000020.1:17368-19321 GCA_025055355.1 Abditibacteriales bacterium | reverse complement strand
GTCCGTGACGTTGAAGATGACTTGCGACAGCGGACCGACCTCGATGTTGACGTTCGCTTCGCTGGCGACGTCCACCGTTGTCTCCTTCGTCGTCCGCCCGATCTGTGACACCACGAGCGTGTATTTGCCTTGGGGCAGGACGAACAGCGCTCTGCCTTGTGCGTCGGTGTAAGCTGCGCACACATCCTGGCCGTTCTGCCGCGCGACAACGTCGGCTCCCCCCACGGGCTTACCGCCACTTTGCACCGCGACCGTCACCCGCCCGCTGGGTTGCCCTAACGTCTCGCGGGCAATCCGCTGCACGTCGGCTTCGTGCCGCCCCCCAACGAGGTAGCGCGTGAGGACGATCTCTTGGCTTGGCTCAAAGGACGTCAGTCGCGTGGCGGGGTCTTCGATGAGGTCGGGGTAGTCCAGAAACGTGCCGCTGTTCGGTCCGAACATGCCGCCGTATTTGCCATTGGTGTAAATGTTCCCCTGCGGGCGCACGACGGCGTAAGCGGCGCGAAACCACTTGTCGTAGAAGCACACAAACGGAAACTCCCCTTCGGGGGTCTGTGCAAACGTCTGGTCGCAGCGCATTTTGTCGGACACGCGCCGCCTGGCGGGCTTGCTGCCCGCGTTGCGGAAGCGCGTCGTCACGCGCAGGAACGGCTCGCCGTCGCGCAGCGTATATTCCGTCACCACTTCAAACGGGTCGGCACCCGTCGGTGATTTCGTCACGCGCAGGCGCACCTCCGCACCCCTTGCCGTCACAATCTCGGCGGAGGTCGCCGCAGGCGTGAGGTAAGGGTCGCCGTGCGGCATGAACGCCGTCAGTTGGTCGTTATTCGTCTCGCGCAGGGCGAAGTCAATCACCGCGCCTTGCACGTGCCGACACGACAGATGCGCGTGCCGCCCCGGCGTCGTCTGCGCGACCACGATGACGACCTGATCGTTCTGGAGCAAGTAATCGCCGTAAATCGCGTCGACCTCCTTGCCGCCGGGAACGAGGTGCCAGTTGTCCGCGTTCAGCCGCACGACCTCGCCGCTGAACGATGGCGTGGCGGATACGCAGAGAAGTGCCAGGGCGACAAAATGACGAACAGGCATGATGCTTCCTCCCATACGTTTTTTGCTCGCCTCATTATAAACGATGAGGTTTTGCGGCGTCAAGCGACAAATCCCTAACCCCATCGGACTTACGCAGCAGAGACAGTCGCGCGACTTTCGCTTACCCCTACTTCTTCGCCCCGAACGGCACGAACGGCAACTTTGTGACCACGGCAGGATGTTCCTCATGTCTGACCCTCACAGCCAGTTGTGTCCCCTCAGCCGCCAGCTGGGGCGGGACGAAGGCTAAGGCGATGCCTTTGTTGAGGTGTGGGGAGAACGTGCCGCTGGTGACGACGCCAACTTCCTGCCCATCATGCAGGACCGCATAGCTCTCGCGGGCGATGGCACGGTCTTGCATGGTGAGTCCGACGAGGCAGCGGGTGAGTCCTCGCGCCTTTTGCGCTTCCAGGGCGGTTTTGCCGATGAAGTCGGGTTTGTCGAACTTGACCGTCCAACTCAACGCGGCTTCGAGTGGGGTGATGTCTTCGGACAACTCGTGCCCGTAGAGGCGCAAGCCCGCCTCCAGGCGGCATACGTCGCGCGCGCCGAGCCCACAGGGCAGAACGGCGTCGTTTGCCAGCAGCGCGTCCCACAGGTGCGGGAGGTCTGCGACGGAGGGAAAAATCTCAAACCCGTCTTCCCCTGTGTAACCTGTGCGCGTCAAGCGGCACGGCGCGCCCGCGACCGTCGTCTCCACTACGCCGCGACGCGGCAGTTGTGACAAGTCCGCTCCACAGAGCGGCTGCAACACCGCTTCGGCTTGAGGCCCTTGTAGCGCGAGGATGCCGCGCGCGAAATCATCAGGCTGCCATTTTATGCTTTGCCAACATGGGATGAGCAGGAACTCATTGTTGAGATAGT
>JANWYM010000020.1:0-17358 GCA_025055355.1 Abditibacteriales bacterium | reverse complement strand
CGCTGAGATGGCTTTGCATCCACGCCCAATCGGCCTCCCGCCGCGCGGCGTTGACGACGATGAAGAAATGCTCGTCGCTCAGTTTGCCCACGATGAGGTCATCCACCGTTCCCCCCCGCTCGTTGCACATCAGCGTGTAGCGCGTGCGATGCGTCTCCAGAGACGCGAAGTCGTTGGTGAACAAGCGCTGCACGTTCGCGAGCGCGTCGCGCCCACGTATCTCGACCTGCCCCATGTGACTGACGTCAAACAGCCCCGCCCGCGAGCGCACCCACCGGCTCTCTTCCAGAACGCTGGTGTATTGCACGGGCATCTGCCAGCCCGCGAACTCCACCATCTTCGCACCGCGCTCTAAGTGTTTTGCGAGTAATCCCGTGTAACGCATCGGTGAATGGAACTGTCAGCGGATTGGGGTCACGGATGAAGCACCTTGAGTTGCGTCTGACCGACGCATCATCCGCTTCATCCGCTACCGCCCTCCGTTAACAGCGCTCCTGTAGATAAGTTCCCCTTCCGCTGTGATCCGTTCAGGGGTGATAGTCACACTGCGGAAGTTGATGCTGAACGGAAGACTTTGGTCTTCGTCAAACACGACCAACGGGTTCATGTCTTCCATCAGCGGTTCTACCAGCGAGGCGGGCAACGCCTTCCCGCCGGTCGTCATCTGCACGTCCGTGATGTGCAATGTGTTGCCCTTGCCGACGACTTTGCCAGTGACGGTGACTGTGGCGTCTGCGCCGAAGGGCAGGCGGCGCTTGCCCGTGACTTCAACGTAGCCTTGGCACAGGCGCAGCGTGGCATCGCGCACGCCTTTTTTCTGCAGCACCGCCAGCCCCAACTTCTCGGCAGTGGAAGGGGCGAGGCTGACGGTGGCGGTGGCGCGTTCAAACGCGAGGTCGCTCACCTTGCGGCGCTTGACCATCTGCTCCGCGTTGAAAGTGACGTTGTGCAGCACGACGCTCGCCTGCTCGACGGCGATGTCCCGATAGGTAAACTGGCTTGCCCACGCGGTCACTTCCTTGATATGTCCGATGCCGTTCTTGTAGCGCACCCGCTTCATGGCGACCAGTAACTCCTCTGCCAGCGGTGTGACATCCGAACCGCGCCCCCGGATCACGAGCGCGTCGAACTTTCCCTTCAGCGCCCGTAGCCCGCGCGGCCCGCGCACCTCCACCTGCAGTTCCTGCACGCCCGGCACCCGCTGCCTCAAAAAGCCCTTGATTTTCCGCGCCAACATCCTTGGCGTGATGAGGAGGTGGGTAAGAAGCAGACCGCCAAGCAGAGCGCCGACAACTGTTTTCATGGAGGAAAGCATCCGCTCATGACGCGGATGACGCGGATGGGACACTGAGGGTAGTCATCAACATCCGCGTCGTCTGCGTCATCGCCAATCTACAACCCTGTCAACGCCCGGAAGAGCGCGACGTAGAGGGCAAGGACTTTCTCCGGGTCTGGTCCGCGATAGGCACACTCGTTGGAGATGTAGCCGTTGAAGCCGATGCGCTTGAGCCATTGGAACATCTGGCGGTAGAGTTCAAACGTTTCGGGTTGCTCGACGTGATGGGTGTGCACCGCCGTGATGTGTGGCGCGATGCGGCGGAACAGCGGCTCGATGCTGCCACCTTCACAGCCGACAAACTGACAGTTGAACACAAAGCCAACGTTAGGTCGGTTGACGCCCTCGATCACTTGCATCGCCGCATCGGGGTCGGTGAAACTGCCGTGCCTCTCGAGGGAGACGGTGATACCTTGGGGCTGCGCATACGCGCCCAACTCGCGGAGGCAAGCGGTCACGTGGGCGATAACGGTCGGCTTCGTCTCTTCGGTGAAGCGGTCGCCCAACACGCGCACGTGGTTGCAGCCCATGAACGCCGCCATATCTATCACCCGCTTGACGCGACGCACGCTCTCAGCGCGGATGTCCGCTTCGGGCGCGTGAAAGGTCTGACAACTCGTCAGCGAGGAAATCGCCAACCCGCTTTTCGCCACTTTGTCTTTCAAACCTTGCCACTGCTCCTCCGGCGTGTCCCACTCAAAACCATGCAACTGTTTGTAGTCCATCAGGAACTCGACGCCGTGATAGCCCGTGGCTTGGGCGACAGCCAGAATTTTGTCCAACTCCCAATCCTGCGCAGTTTGGTAGGTGTTGAATGACCATTTCATGTCAACCTCTCCGATGTAAAGCAGCATGTGCCTGAAAACAGGCTCATGCTTTTGTCCGACTGACAAAAAGGAGCCCACGACGCCGCGGCGCGAGGGGCGACACCGACCTTCGTATTCGGCGCGCACAGAGTCATTCCTTGTGTAGCCGCAAATAACCTTCGTCAGGGAAGATGACAGCCTTCGGGGGCGAACTCTTTGGACAACTTTAACTCAGGAGGTTAGTGCAATGCGCATCGCGACTAAAGTCAAGCAAGTCGTGGACGGCGATACGATTCGGTTGGACAAACAGATAGCGGGGTCGCATATCGTCCGCTTGTTGGGCGTGGACGCCCCAGAGTCAAACTTCGAGGGCAAGGCACAGGAGCCACACGGACCGCAGGCGAAGCAGTTCCTCGCCAGTCTGCTGCCTGTGGGCACCACGGTGCGGATTGAGACCGACATGGAAGTGCGCGACCGCTACGGACGGTTGCTCGGTTACGTTTACAAGGGTGAACAAAACGTGAACATGGAACTTCTTCGACAGGGACATGCGGTCACTCACCAGATTTATCCCAACCTGAGCCATCTGGAAGAGTTCCGCGAGGCGATGTTAGAAGCCCTCAACAGGAAACGGGGCATCTGGGATCCTGCCAACCCCCTCGCGGAGTTACCGTTTGAGTTTCGCGACAGAATCAGAAACCAGCCGCAAGACAAAATCGTGGGCAACTGTATCACGCGAAGATACTACGAACCCGACCGTTACAAACAAGTGGCGGTGGAGAACCGCGTCTTCTTCTTCGACGAGGAGGACGCTTTTTCAGCGGGCTACCGTCACCGCAGCGGCAAGCCGTTTGACCTGCGCGGCATTCTCGACGCGGCTTATGTGAACAAACCGTTTTCGGAGTTGGTGAACGCGCCGCTCTCCGCGTTTCGAGGGGTGACGGAGGCAGACGCGCAGGCGTTAGCCAACGCCTTGGACGTGGAGACCATCGGGGAGTTAGCGAAACTCAACATTGTGCGCTGGGCGCAGGCGATTGTGCGGTTCTCGGGGTAGCACTTCTCATGTCATGGCGAGCGCGGCCCTCCCTGCGATCCTTCGCTGCGCTCAGAATGACAGCGTGGCGGAGTGGTATTTTGAGGTGGTTTCTCAATATTATGATCCTCAGTTGCCTTCTGTCACGAGATGCGCTATCATTAAGAGGCAAGTCTTCGTCCATGTCTGCGGTCTGCCTTCGGTGGGGGACATTCGGAGGGGCAGCGCATGGGAGCCGCTCGCGCCGCGACGGAAAATATGCGACGGCGTCGCGGGCGATGTTGGAAATGCAAGTTCCGCGTCATGCCCCCAATGACCGCGACTTGCTTGACATTCCCGCCGAGCGGCGAAGAGATTGGAGTCTGAAACGGTGACGCCATAGAGGTTTCTGGCGCGATGGGAGGAGTGATTCACATGCCTACTGCCAAACGTATCACTCGCCTTTACACCTTTGAAGCCGCGCATCGCATCTTCGGTTACAATAAGGCATCGTGCGGGTCGCTGCATGGGCATAGTTATCGGGCGGAGGTGACGCTGGAGGCGAGCGAACTGGACGAGTTCGGATTTGTGCTGGACTTCAATGAGATGAAGAAGTTGCAGGGGTGGATTGATACCCACCTGGACCACGCGACGTTGGTGGATGAGCGAGATGAGCGGCTGCGGCGGTTTCTGGCAGAAAGCGGTGACCGTCATTTCGTCCTGCGGGGCGGCACCTCAGCGGAGAGCATTGCGGAGGAGTTGCGGCGACAGGCGGTGCGGCTGTTCGAGAGCGAGCGCGTGAAAGTCGTCAGCGTCAGGGTGAATGAAACAGGGAAGTGTGGGGCGGAGGTCAGCGTCAACGGCTCATGATGAGTTCATGGGTGTTTGACAGCAGCCACACAAAATGATAGCCTCCACAGGCAGGCCGGTGATGGAAGGTTGGTTGAGGGTCAACGGTTGAAGGTTTCATTAACCATCAACCATTAACCGTTGACCACGCCGTTCGACACAGGGGGGAATATGGTAAGACTCAGTCGTATCTTGCTGCCGTTCGTGTTGGCAGGGTTGCTGGCGGGAGTGGTGCTGCGGCAGGGCAGAACGCAGCCGAACACCTTCAAGCGTGTGGCGGAAGGGGTCTGGTTCCGCGAGGGGGATTTGAAGGGCAAGGGGCATTGCAACAACATTGTGATTGAGATGAAGGATTATTGTATCGTTGTAGACGCCAACTTCCCCAGCGGAGCGGAGGAGTGCCTGGCGGACATCAAGCGCGCAATCGGCAAGCCGGTGAAATACGTCTTTGACACGCACCATCACGGCGACCATGCCTACGGCAATCCGATCTGGACGCGGCACGGCGCGACGACGTTAGCGCATAAGGGCGTCGTGGAGGAGATGAAGCGCTACGAGCCGAAGCGCTGGCAGGAGGCAGCTGCGTCGCGGGAGGACTGCAAAAAGTTGAACCTTCCCACCGCCGAACCGCCGAAGGAGACGTTCTCGGGTGCGAAGAAGGTCATCTCCGACGGCAGCCGCACCGTTGAGTTTCACTTCTTCGGCTGGGCGCACACGCGGGGCGATGGGTTCGTGTATCTGCCCAAGGAGAAAATCCTCTGCACGGGCGATGTGGTGGTCAACGGTCCTTACAACTACATGGGCGACGGCAACGGTGCGAACTGGCCGCGCGTGATTGAACGGTTGCAGAAGTTGGACGTGAAGACCGTGCTGCCCGGCCACGGCCCGCCGTCCGATGCGACGCTGCTGGAACGGCAGAAGCAGTTCCTCCTCGAACTGCGCAAAGCCGTGCAAGCCGCTGTGAAGCAGAAGAAGAAACTCGAAGACTTGGTGACCACCGAGGGGACAATGAAAAAGACCACCATCGTCCTGCCCGAACGGGTGCAGCACTTCGTCGGCGATTTCTTCCCCAGTCAGGTCGAATACACCTACAAGGAAATCACGACGGGCAAGCCACACGGGGAGATTCTGGGTGGAAAGTGAAACGTCATGCGTCATGCGTAAAGCCTAAACGGCGTCTTACGGATGACGCACGGCGTATGCCGCATCATGTCTCGTTACGTGCGGGTGGCAACCATTTCTTTTAGCGGCGCGGGGGGCAGCGCGGCGGAGCGCGTGGAGCGCAATCGGCGGGCGGCGCTGGAACTGGCGGAGCAGGCGGCGTGTGACAACCCCGACATCGTTTGCCTGCCGGAGTTTTTCAACGTTCTCGGTTGCAGCAACTACGTGGAACATGCGGAGACCGTGCCCGGTCCGACGACGGAGTTGTTCGGCGATTTTGCGCGGCGACACAACACACACGTCGTGTTAGGGATGCCAGAGCGCAAGGGCGACAGGGTTTACAACTCCGCCGTGTTAATTGACCGCAGCGGGAAGCCAGTCGGCAGTTACCACAAGATGCATCCGACGATTGGCGAGATTGAAGCGGGTATCACCCCGGGCGTGGAGTGCCCCGTGTTTGAAACGGACTTCGGGCGCGTGGGCATGGCGATTTGCTTCGACCTCAACTTCCGCGATGTCATGGAGGACATGGCGCGAGGCAAACCTGAACTGGTGGTGTTCTCTTCGATGTATCGCGGCGGGCTGCAGGCGCAGATCTGGGCGCACGATTTCAGCGTGTTCTTGGTGTCTGCGATTACGGGACCGCACAGCGTCATCGTCAACCCGCTGGGGCGCGTGCTGGCGATGTCGGAGGCTTATAATCCGATTGTCTCGCGGGTCATCAATCTGGATTACGTGGTGTGCCACATTGATTTCAACCACCTGCGTTGGGCGCCGCTGAAACAGAAATACGGCGAGCAGGCGGAGTTAGAGGTCGCCTCCCCTGAAGCGAAGTTTATCCTCTACTCTCACCATCCCGACGTGACTGTGCACGACATGGTGCGCGAGTTTGGGCTGGAAACGCTGGACGCCTACTGGCGGCGAGCGAACGCCGCGCGAGCCAGCGCGCTGAACGGCAAGTCAACGTCACCCCTCGCTCCTCAGAGCCTCTCCGAAACTCACCGGAGGCCTTGCCAGATCGGATAGCCCGAACCAGTGCGAGCGTCCAACAGCGCGATTTTCACCGGGCGGGATGCCGATGCGTCGGCACGGATGTCTCCTTAAGGGCTTACTGGATACCTCCCTGACCTGTCGGGATGGTGGGGGAACGCTCCGAGCCGGTGGGGGCTTGCGCGTTTTCGGCGAGGCTCTGACTGCCCGCAGGGCACTGCATGGCTGCGCGCATCGCATCCAATTCCGCGCGCACCATTTCGTCTGTGATCCCATACGCCTGGAAGGTGTGACGCAGCAGTTCCAAAGAGCCTTCAAACTCTGGCTCCACTACCTCGCGCGCTCCCATCGCGCACAGGGCCGCCACTTCGTCCTGCCGCGTCACGCGGGCAACGATGTCCAGCTGGGGATTGAGGGCACGGGCGTTTTCGATAACGGCTTGCGTGACCCCGAAATCGGGCAAGCACCCCACCAGCACCCGCGCCCGTTCGGGGTGAGCGTGCGCCACGACGCTGGGGTAGACGGCGTCGCCGCAGACCGCAGGCACGCCGCGCTGGCGTAACGCCGTCGTCAGGTTGTGGTCACGTTCAATGACAGTGACCGGGATGTGGTGCCGACGCAGAGCCTCCGTGATGCGCCCGCCGACGCGCCCGTGTCCGACGACAATCACGTGATCACGCAACCTGTCCACTTGTTCTAAGGGCAACGGTTCAATGTGCGGACCGAACAGGGCACGCAACAGCGGCAGCCGCGTCAGCGCGCGGTCTATCCGCTCCGTCTGTTTGAGCGCGCCCGGCGTGAGGAGGATGCTCAACACTGCGGCGCACAGAACCAGGGTGTATTGGGCTTCGGTCAGCACTTGAGCATCTAACCCCTGCTTCGCTAACATGAACGAAAACTCACCGATCTGAGTCATCCCCGCCCCGACGGCTACCGCCGTTCTGCCCGTGTAACCGAAGGGCAGCACTACCGCGACGGAGACGACAAACTTGAGCGCTATCATCAGCACCACGACGATTGCCACCGACGCGATGTGCGTCACCACGAAGCGCGGGTCAATCATCATGCCGACGGACACAAAGAACAGCGAGGCAAACACATCACGGAACGGGATGACTTGCGCCACGATGCGGTGGTTAAATTCCGTCTCGCCCACCATCAAGCCCGCCAGAAACGCGCCTAAGGCGACCGACAGACCGAAGTGATGACTGACCAGCCCCGTCCCCAACGCGATAGTCACAACCGCCAGCGCAAACAGTTCATCCGAGCGGGTCTGCGCCACGTGCCACAGCAAGCGCGGAACGACGCGCGTGCCGAGCAGCACGGTGGCTATGACGAAGACACTCGCTTTGGCCATCGCCATCCCCAGAGTGATGAACTGGTCTCGACCGGGCGCATGGAGGGCGGCGAGCGCCACTATCATCACAACCACCAGCAGGTCTTGCACGATGAGCATAGCGAGCATGAGGCGTCCATGGGTTTCGTTCAATTCGCCCCGGTCCAGCAAGGTCTTGAGGATGACCATCGTGCTGCTGATGGAGAGGATGCCGCCCAAGTAGAGCGCGGCATGGACGTTCCAGCCCATCGCCCGCCCCAGTCCAAAACCCGCCAGCGCGATGAGGCTGACCTGAAGGGTTGTGCCGACCAGCGCCACCGCGCGCAGCGGACCGAGTTGCCCCAGATTGAACTCCACCCCCAGCACGAACATCAGGAAGATGACGCCGATTTCCGCCATCGCGCTGATGCGGTGGAGGTCGCCGATCACGCCGGGCGTGAACGGACCGATGAGGATCCCCGCGAGCAGGTAACCGACGATGACCGACTGGCGCAGGCGCACGGCGACGATGCCGCCGAGGCAGGCGACCGTGACCGCGACAACGATGTTGACGATCAGGTGGAGAGTCTCTTGTTCCATTCAGATGTCTCTACACTTCACGTTTCACCTAACGCTCAAGTTCCGTGTAACCGCAGTTTGAGCAGCGCCAGTGCGACTTGCCTTCGCTGGCAAAATGTTCACGCTCAATCCACTGGCGGCATTCGGGGCACTCCCACATCTCCCTCTTTTTGCCCCTGCGATGTCGCTCGAGGACCCGCCGCACGACGGAAGGAAGCCATATCACCATGACATATCACCCGTCCTTGTTGTAGTATACTGGACGTGATTGAGAGATTCAAGCCGACTGCATCGCCTCGCCGATCGCCTGAACGCACTCCCAGCCGCAAGGAATGTCATTTCTGAACGCAGTGAGAACCGGTAGGGTCAAAGCGTATTGCGACTTATTGAACTTACGCAACTTTGGGGGAAAACGGAACTTGGCAGCGTAAGATTTTGGAGGAAGATTGAGTGTAGCATCGTCCAGCAAAGGAGATTCACTTGTGATGCAAATGTCCTTCAAACCCGACTGGGAACAGGCGGCACAGCGATTTGAAGCGTGGTGGGCGGGGGAGGTGCTTGACCGCGTGTGCTTGCAGGTCTATGCCCCCAAAGACAACGTGACGCGCCAAAACATCCCCACCCCAGCGTCGCTGGAGGAGCGCCAACGGGTGCGCGCTGTGGGTCTATCCTGCCACAGCCTCCCCGCCTTGAAAGCGGCGGCGGAGAACCCCTGGGTCGAGGTCATCTTAGCGCGGCTGAACTACGACGGTATGCTCTTGGACGCCACGCCCGCCGAAGTCATCCCTGTGCTGCACACCGCGCAGCGCAACGGCAAGGCGGTTTACGGGATGAAGATTTTCGGCGAGGGCAAGTTGAAGGACAACCCGGAGAAATGCATCCGCTACGCCTTTGAAACGGGCGTCATCCCCGCCATGACGATTGGCATGATGAGCGAGGAGGAAATCAAACAGGACGCTGCGATTGTGCGGGGATTGTTTCCAAAGACGTAATTTCCCACGGATGCACTAACACGGATAACGACTGACGGCATTGAGAATTGGAAATTTGAAATTCGCCATTCGGAATGTCGCTTTTCATCCGTGTTAGTGATATCCGTGGGATATCTTGCATTGCAGTCAGATAAACCGCAGAGCCACGCAGGAGATAGCCCCAGTTCCAGGCGTGCAGTTGCTTCTGCACTTCCCCTGCCCCCAACTGGGCATCGCCGACCCGTAAGACCGAGACGCCGACGGGCACCAGGGAGTGGACATACCCCAACAGCGCCCGTTGCTTCCCTGCCGCAGAATGCCCTGGGGAGGGAGGTATCCCAGTCCAGGCGATCGGCACGGCGCGACGGCGGGGCGTGGGGTGTCAAGAAAGAGGCACAAAAAATAGATGCCTGTCTCACCGGGGAGGGATGACACCTCCCTGCCAACCTGCGCCGTTGACACTCCCCCAGCGATTCAGTAAAATGCTTGCCGTAGTGGAGTGCCTGCGTGATGGAACGCTGCTGAGAGTATGGGGGAGGCTGTGCGTTGCGATTCGGATTCGCAATGCGGCGGGCAGGCGCGCAGTGAAGGAGATGACGTTGAGCAAGAAGATTTGCAGGCTTGTCGGCATAGGACTATGCCTGAACCTTTTCTGCGGGGGCTGTCAGGTGCGTTCGCCCGCTGTGAGCGCGAAACCGCAAAACGGCTTGCCTCCTGATACCCCCGGTTGGTTCACCGATGTTACAAAGGAATCAGGGCTGGCCGCGTTCGTCCACAGCGACGGGAGTTGTGGGCGCAAGTTTTTCGTGGAGCAGATGGGCGCCGGCGGCGCGTTTTTTGACTATGATAACGATGGCTGGCTCGACATCTACCTGTGCAACGGCGCGCCGCTGCCGGGCTATCGCGGCACGCAGCCGCTCCGCAACGCGCTGTTTCGCAACAACCGCGATGGGACGTTTAGCGATGTCACTGACCAGGCAGGCGTTGGCGGTTTCGTCAACGGCAAAAAGGCTTACAGCATTGGTTGCGCGGTGGGCGATTACGACAACGACGGTTACCTCGACCTCTACGTGACCAATTACGGTCCTGACATTCTCTATCACAACAACGGCGACGGGACGTTTACCGACGTGACCGAGCAAGCGGGCGTCGGCGACCCGCGACTCGGCAGCAGCGCGACGTTCTTCGATTATGACCGCGATGGATTCCTCGACCTCTACGTTTGCAACTACGTGAAATGGCAACTCGATAAAGACCTTTTCTGCTTCCAATTCAAGGGACACAAAAGTTACTGCGGACCGAACCTCTACAAGCCCGAAGTCAATACGCTTTACCACAACAACGGCGATGGCACGTTCACGGACGTTTCTGAGAAAGCGGGCATCCGTCGGCACTTCCACAACAGTTTGGGCGTCGTGGTGCTGGACTACAACGGCGATGGGTGGGAAGACCTGTTCGTTGCCGACGACCAGACGCCCAATATGCTATGGCGCAACAACACGGACGGCACGTTTACCGAGGTCGCTCTGGATGTGGGCGCCGCTTATGGAGAGGATGGGCGGTCGCGGGCGGGGATGGGCGTGGACGCGGGCGACTACGACAACGACGGCGATATGGACATCCTGGTGACCAACTTCAGCGAGGAACCGAATACGCTTTATCAGAACGAGGGCGGAACTTTTGTGGACGTTGCCTACGGGACGGGCGTCGGGCAGCCCAGCCTCAACTATTTAGGGTTCGGCTGTGGCTTTCTGGATTTTGACCGCGACGGCTGGCTGGACATCTTCGTCGCCAACGGTCATGTCATGGACGACATCGAGATGTATAGCGACGTCGCCACGTGGAAGCAGCCCAAGCAACTGCTGCGCAATCGGGGGGACGGGACATTCGAGGACATCACTGAGAAGGTCGGGACAGCCCTGCTAAAAAAGAACGTCAGTCGCGGCGTAGCATTCGGCGATTACGATAACGATGGCGATACGGATATTCTCGTCTGCAACCTGCGCGAGCCCGTCCAGTTGCTGCGCAACGACTCCCCTGCGCGCGGTCACTACCTCCAACTCAACCTCAAAGCCGCGTGGGGCAACCCGCAGGCGATTGGCGCCACCGTCACCGTGAAAACCGGCTCCCTCACGCAGCGTCGTGATGTGCGCACCTGCGGCAGTTACGCCTCCAGCAACGACGTGCGTCCGCTCTTTGGGCTGGGCAAAGCCGCGCGCGTGGACGAGGTGCGCATCCGCTGGGCAAGCGGGCGGGAGACTGTATTGCGTAATGTCCGAGCCGACCAGTTGCTGGAGGTGAGTGAACCGCGTCGGTAATTGGACAGTCCCCTTAGGGCAGGGCTACCTCTCGCCCCGTCGGCAATTGGGTGAGTAACTCAAGGGGTTTGAGGGTGCAGATGCCCCGGAACGTGCCCAGTGCCAGCAGTTGCTCATCACCGGTGACTATGAACGCACAACCCGTCTCCACAGCGGCGGCAAGCACGTGGTTGTCTCTGGGGTCGTCTGGAACAGCATGAACCGTGAGTAGGCCGGGCGCGACGGTGGCGCGGCGGTATTTCTCTTTAAGGTGGCGGCGTGGAAGCACGTCTGCCAGTTCTGAATGTCGCCGGTGTGATAGAGGGTGACGCCGTTGCCCTGAATCATGTAGCCAAGATAGTGATAGCTGTGTTCCTCATCATGGTCGAGCCGCTGATGGGCGGCGGGGATAGCCGTGATGCGCACGCCGTCGCGCTCGAACACATCGTCACCGCACATTGGATAGAGTTGCGCGGGGTTGACACCGCTGGCAATCGCGTGCTGGACGCCGACGGACGGCAGCAGCACGGTGGCGTCGGGCGACGCCTGCGCCGCGCCGGGCAGCGTTTTCTCGTCAAGGTGGTCGAGATGGTCGTGGCTAATGAGGATGAGGGACGCGCCGGTATGCTCTTCAGGACGCAGCGGCATCTCCTGTAGATGACTGTCTCGCCCAACTTGAAACAGAAACTCGCCTGCCCCAGCCACCAGAGCGCGGCTTGGTTCTCGGCGACCTGCGTGGCAGCAATGTCCGCCTGGCGTGCCTGACCTTTCTTGACGGCGGGTGTGCGTGTCATGGTTCTCCTCGTTCAGGAAAAGATTGATGAGACTAAATCTAACACTCTCAGTTTTTTTTGTCAACGCTTGACAGAACACGCCGCGTGCAATATAATGACGGCACTATCGCTTTCGGGGAACGCCATTTCCGTCAGGAGGTGAAAGGCATGTTAAAAGTCGGTCCTACGGTTCCCCCTATGGTGGCAGCCATCATCATCAGTTTAGCCGTCGGCGGTGTGGCTGGCTATTATGTCCGCTTCTTTTACTTTGAGTCCTCTCACCAACCGGCGAGCCCGCCTCCCAGCGGGGGCATGAGCGGCGGGGGCATGAGTGGCGGCATGGGTGGCGGCATGGGCATGATGGGGATGGGCGGCGGTGGGGGACAACCACAAAACGCGGCGGAGTTGACGCGGCTCGTCCGCAACCTCGCGCTCATCCAAAGAGTGCAAGGCAAGGGCTTGAGCGCGGCGCAAGCCCAAGGACTTGCGCCCATCTTGAAGGAGTTGAAGTCCGCTGAGAAGTTGTCGGACAAAGACTGCGAGGTAAAGTTGGCGGCGATTAATAAAATTCTGACTGATGAGCAAAAGGAGACACTGGAAGGGCTTCAGCCGCCGCGCGGGGGCATGGGCGGCATGGGGGGTGGTATGGGGCGTATGAGCGGTGGGGGCGGATTGCCTGCCCCGCCGGGTTTCATGGGCGCCTCTGGCGGCGGCGCACAGGGGACAGGGAGCAGTGGTGGTCCGCCAAGACCAGTACCTATGCCACTGGGCGGTGGTGGAGGGGGCGCAGACCCAGAGCGCCCCTTCGCTGCAGAGCGCAATCGCCAAGCGCTTGAGGAACTGATTGCGTTTGTCGAGGAGCAGAGCAGCAAAAAGTAGAGATGTTGCGTTGACGTTACTTGTTCGGAGGTGTCCTGCCACCCGACCCCCGGCGGGTTGGGGAATCCAGAGCCGTTATAAAGGTAGCCCGCGACGCCGTCGCGGAGAAATCCGTCGCGCCGCGACAGACTACATTTTGACAGGGCACCCTACCGTAGGAAAATCATCGTCGCCGTCCTCGTCGTCGGTCGTTTATGAGTTCGAGGACGAGGAGGATTATTTTCAAGGGAGGAAAAGAAGATGGCAGAAGAAAAAACGACGGAAGTCGTCGTGCGCGACCGCTCCGACATCGGTATTGCTCTTGCGTTTTTCGGCTTGGGCGCGTTGGTGGGTGCGACGGCGGCGTTGCTGTTGGCGACGCAGTCAGGCGCGGAAACGCGGGAGGATATTAAGCGCATGAGTGGGGAACTGCGCGAGCGTATCTCTTCCTTAGCCAGTCAAGTAGGTGAGACCTTCGAGCGCGTCCGCGCCAAAATCGAGGAGCGACGTCATCACGCCGCTGCGCCCGCTGACGACACGAAAACCGAAGCCTCGGATGCCCCTGCATAGACGCTCTGTTCGCAGCCCTCAGATGGGATGAGGGATGCGCGCAGTGGCTTCAACATGCGACCACGTGAACAGGCGCATCCCTCTATACCTCATCCCATCTCTCAGAGCCTCTCCGCCAACCTTGCTCTCCCCCTTTATCAGGAGGACCACCGGGGGTTGGTGGCGGGCTCTGTGACACCCCGACCCCTCCTTGGTAAGGAGGGGAGAGTTGGCGGAGAGGCTCTGAGAGCCTCTCCGCAAAATCTCTGGCGTCCTCAACTTGGTGAGGGAAAAAGCCCCCGAACAAGTTCGGGGCTCCAAGGGTGGGGGGAGGCTCTTATCTCCGTTGTCAGACAAGTCGGCAACGTGTCCTCCGTTGGCAGAGACTGCGGGTATCCGCGCATTGTTTCATCCGCCCGAAACTTTCCCCTGCGCGAGGCGTCTCATCAGTTGAAGAATCCCGTGAGGTGATGGGTATGCGTTTCGTGCGAAGTGGACTCGGTCTGATGGGCGCGTTGTGCGCGGTGTGCGCCGCGCTGTTGTTTGTGATTGCCGACAAGAGAGGAGCGTCTGCCCAGAACTCTGCCGCGCTCCATCCCCTCTTTGAACCCACGGAGGCAGAGGTGCAAGCCGCTATCGCCATCGGCGAGGAGGCGGTCAGAAAGGACCGCACGATTGACGAGTTGCTCAAGCAGTGGGCGAAGCCCGTGCCTAACGCGAGCGGCTACGTGATTCCCATGACGCCGACGGTGCTGATTGCCAGCGCAGCATTTGACGCCACCAAGTATTATCGTGACAGCGCGACGCGGGAGAAAAACATCGCTGCTGCTCGCCAACGGGGGCGGGAGTATCTCGCGTTTCGCGTCGTGCTGCGCAGCCGAGGGTCTGGCACGTGGCTGTTTCCCGGCGGCATGAAACCCGGCGACCGCCAGGCGCTCGAAGCCATCAAATTCGTGCTGGCGGACGACAAGGAACGTTTCTTCCAGCCGCTCGACGCGGAGGCGGCTAAACGCATCAACCAGCACAACGTCAACGTGGGGCTGCCCCTCTACTCGCAAGGTCTCTACATCCCTTTGGGACGCACCTATCTCAACCTGCCTATCCCGCTCGGTGGCACGCGGCAAGACTTTGAAGCTCACTACGAACCGACCTTCGCCCTCCGCGACGCCCAAGGTCATCCGATTCTGACCGCGAGCAACAAATCTATCAGCCTGCGCATCATCGGGCATCGCGGCGAGAAGGCTCTGGAGTTCCTGCTGGCGGACCTGATGCCGAAGGTGAAGCGGTAGGCAGGGAAAGAAGATACTCCGCGACCATCTGCAACGCTGCCGTTGCAATCTGGTTCATGATGTCCAGCCGCTCGCCGGCGAACTGAAACTCCCTCACCTGCGTTCCCTCTGGCGTCGCCAGCGCGATGTAACACGCGCCGATGGGTTTGGGCGATTTGCCGCGCACCGGACCGGCGATGCCGCTTTCCGCCAACCCTAATTGCGTTCCGCTGAGGGCGCGCACGCCCTCCGCCATCGCCGCCGCCGTTTCCGCGCTCACCGCCCCGAACGTTTGCAGTGTCTCCGGCGGCACGCGCAGCAGGTCCACCTTCGCGCTGCGACTATAAGCGATAATGCCCCGCTCGAAATACTTCGAACTGCCTGGCACGCTGACGATGCGGTGGCAAATCAACCCGCCGCACGTTGCCTCAGCGACGGCAATCATCCAGCCGCGCTGCTTAAGGAGTTCGCCCAATTCTTCTTCCCGCCGCGCCATGGTTTGCCTCCGCTGCGCATTTCGGGTAGAATGATAGCACACTTCAGCAAGGAGACCAAATGTCATGAAAATCTGTCGCTTCTACCATCCGCAGCATGGGGCGCGGTGGGGCGTGGTGCAGGGGGAAGCCGTCTATGATTTGACGGCGGTGGATGAACGCTTCGGCGCATTGGTGAATTTGCTCAACACCCCCGGCTTACAGCAGGTCTTATTGGATGAGGTCTTGGAGCAAGCCGTCGAGGGCGTGCCGCTGCTGCTGTCGGACCTGGACCGCCCGCCGTCACCGGACGCGCCGCATCTGCTCGCGCCGATTGACGAGCAGGAGGTGTGGGCGGCGGGCGTGACGTATCGGCGCAGCCGCGATGCCCGCATGGAGGAATCCCAGAAGGCGGGGGGCGGCACGTTCTACGATAAAGTCTACGAGGCGGATCGCCCGGAGCTTTTCTTCAAGGCGACGCCGTTTCGCACCGTCGGACCGAACGCGGCGATTCGGATTCGGCGCGACGCGCGGTGGAACGTTCCCGAACCGGAACTCGCGCTCGTCCTCAGCCCCGACCTGCGGCTCGTCGGTTACACCATCGGCAACGACGTCAGTTCCCGCGACATCGAGGGCGAGAACCCGTTGTATCTGCCGCAGGCGAAAGTCTACGTCGGCTCGTGCGCCCTGGGTCCAGTCATCACGCTCGCCGAATCGGTCGCTGACCCGAAGCGTCTCACGATTCAACTGACCATCCGACGCGGAGGGGGCGTGATGTTCAACGGTCAGACTTCTATCGCGCAGATGAAGCGCACGTTTGATGACCTGATCACCTATCTCGGGCGCGACAACGCTTTCCCGCAAGGCGTGATTCTTCTCACCGGCACCGGCATCGTCCCGCCCGACGATTTTACGTTGGAGGAAGGGGATGAGGTGGAGATGACGATTGACGAGATTGGGACGCTGAGAAACACCGTCAAAAGGGGTTAAACCACGACGGCACCACGACACGACGAGACAAATACAAATACCTCGTTGTGCCGTTGTAGTTGACGTATTGAGAGAGTCTTACGTGTCACTGCACATTGACCAGACTGAACTCATTGCTCTCCTCCAATCGCTGTTGCGTTTGGACACGACCAATCCGCCGGGCAATGAGGCGGCGGCAGCGCAACTTATCGCCGACTGGGCGCGGCGGTGGGGTATGGAAGCGGAAGTAATGCCGGTGGCGGACGATCGCGCTAACGTCCTGGTGACGGTGCGCGGCAGTGGTCATCGTCCCGCGCTGCTGTTCAACGGACATACGGACGTCGTGCCACCCGGCGACGGCTGGACCTGCGACCCGTTCGGCGGCGAGGTGCGGGACAGCAAAGTGTTCGGGCGGGGGGCAGCGGACATGAAGGGCGGTGTGGCGGCGATGTTGGTGGCGATGCGCGCCGTCGCTCAGATGGTTCGGCGGGCGCCTCACGCGCCCCCCCTGCAAGGCGACCTTATGCTGCTCGGCACGGCAGGGGAGGAAGTGGACCACATCGGCGCGTATCGCTTCCTTCAGCATGAAACAGCGGCGCGGGTCGGCGCGGTGGTCATCAGCGAGCCGACCAGCCTGGATTTGGTCGTCGCGCATCGCGGGGCGATGTGGGTGAAACTCACGACGCACGGCAAAAGCGCGCATGGTTCGACGCCCCATTTGGGCGTCAACGCAATTCTCCACATGATGCACGCGCTGCAGCGGTTGGACAGGCACAGGTTCACCTGCACGCCGCACCCGCTGCTGGCTCCGCCGACGCTGAACGTGGGCGTCATTCGTGGCGGCACGAAAGAGAACGTCGTCGCCGACCGCTGCGAGGTGGAATTGGACATCCGCATCGTGCCATCGCAGACGCCGCAGGATGTCCTTGACGAACTTCACAAACTGCTCTCCGAACTCCAAAAAGAGACCCCTGATTTCCGCTATGACCTGCAACTCCTGCAAGCGCAACCCGCCGTCGAGACTTCCCCAGAACATCCTCTGATTCAAACGGCTCAGCGCATCGCCCGCGCCATGGGCAAAGAAGACGTAACCCCACGCAGCGCACCTTACTACACCGACGGGAGCGTGCTTCAGCCGCACCTAAAAGTTCC
>JANWYM010000209.1 GCA_025055355.1 Abditibacteriales bacterium | reverse complement strand
TGGCGCATCTCTGCCAGCCTCCAGCAGCGGCGCTCCGCCCGACCACATCGCCACTGAACTGTCCTTCATCGCCTTCCTATTTGCCAAAGAAGCGCACGCGCATTTCGCGGGCGACGCTGCAGCCGTTGAGATTTGTCAGCAGGGGCGCACTGCATTTCTACGCGAGCATCTGGGGATGTGGGTGGGCAGTTTCGCGTCCACCGTTGCTGTGCGCGCGCCCGATACCTTCTATGCGCAGGCGGCGGTGCTAACTGCCGAAGCCGTCCGCGAGATGGTCAAGGGGCAAGGGTCAATCGTCAATGCGCTTCCCCTCGTCAACCAGCAACCATCAACCGTTGACGATGACGCCTGCTTTGCTTGCCCTGCCGCGTGCGGGTCGGACGAGGAGGAATGGGCATGACGCAAGACATCGGGGCGCGCAATCTGGTGCGCGTGTTTCTGGGCGTGTGGAGCGCGTTGGGGTTGTTCTACGCCTTCCTCATGTTCCGCTCCCTCTTGTGGAGTCCGAGTTTCTACATTGACCATACTCACTACGAATCTCAACGTCCGCTGGCGCAACCCGCTGCGCTCGCCCTGCAAGCGGAAGCGAAGAACAAATTTGCCCGCGACCCCGGCGTGCGGCGCGGACGCGAACTGTTTCGGCGCGAGGGCTGCGCGCTCTGTCACGGTTTGGGCGGGAAGAAGGGTATCCTCAGCAAGAACTACGTCAAAGACCGCGTGCCAGACCTTGCGACGCTTGCCGAGCGGTTGCTGCTTTACGAGCCGGAGGACGTCGAAGCGGTGCTGCCCGCGCTGGCGGCAGGACAGTCGCTGGACAAAGTGGACAAACTGGACCTGCCCAACCCCGCGCCCGTCGTGGCGAAGTATGCCGACGCGCGCAAGGTGATTCTCGACGGCAATCCCGGCGGCAAGAAGGACGAAAAAGGCGTGCAGCCGATTGACATGCCAGCTTGGAAAGACACCCTGACCGAGCCGGACATCAATCGCATCATCGCGTATCTGCTCACGCTCTACCCGTGGGAGGAAGGATAGTGCCGAAGACACTTGCAATCCTCGTCTTAGTAGGCGTGACGGCCATTGGTGGATGGTTCGTCGTGAGCGCGTGGGGTGGCGGCAGCGTGCAGCAGCCGGTGGCTTACAACCATAAAGTCCACATTGACGCGGGGATGGAGTGCGCCGCCTGCCACACCGGCGCGGAGGAAGGCACGCACGCGGGCATCCCGACCACCGACAAATGTGCCCTGTGCCATAAGGTGGACCGCCCCTACCCCAAGACACCCAAAGATTTGGCGTTCTACCTGAAGGCGAACAAAGAGATCCCGTGGAGGCAGTTGCATCGCACGCGACGCCACGTTTACTTCTCGCACCAGCGGCACGTCGCGCTCGCGGGGATTGACTGTGAGAAGTGCCACGGCGACGTAAAGAAAAAGACGACACCGTTCGACCGCGCCGCCTTCCCCGACCGCCAAGCAGGCATGAACCTGTGCGTGGACTGCCACCGCAAGGAGAAGGTGACGACGGACTGTATGGCGTGCCACCGCTGATTTTAGATTTCGGATTGTGGATTGTAACGATTCAAGGCTGCGCCTGCCATATCCGCAATCCGCAATCCCAAATCCGAAATCCGAGATCCTATGGAACTTTCTCGACGCAAACTCTTCAAAGCCGGTCTCGTCACGGGCGCAGGCGCGGCGCTGCTGCAGATCCCCAAGATGATGCCCGGTGGGGCGCAGACGTTCGACCAACTCGCGCAGACCGACCTGCACCGCGACCTGCCGGAGGAGTGGCTGCCGTCGGTGTGCGCGGCGTGCGCGGCAGCGTGTCCGCTGACGCTGCGGAAAGTCGGCGAGAACATCGTCGGCATAAAACCCGGCAACGCTGGCGTCTGTGCGCGGGCTTACACCATTCCGCAGGAACTCGTTCATCCCGACCGCGTGCGCACGCCGCTCAAGCGCACGGGCGAGAGGGGCAAGGGCGCGTTCCAGCCGCTCAAGCTGGACGCCGCGCTCGCCGCAGTCGCGGACATCCTCCGCCGCAGCGGGACGAAGACCGCTTTCGTCGTGCGCGAAAGCGCCGCGCTGTCGTTCATGTTGCTGAGGGCGTTGGGACACGCCATCGGTGCAGCGCCCGTCCTCACCGACGAGTGGACGCTGAGTCAGGGACCGGTGGACGCTCTGGAGCAGGCGACGGGCTGGCGACACTGGCGCTACGATTTGGCGAACGCGGGAGGCGTCATCGCGTTCGGCGTGGACTGGCTGCAAACGCACCCGCATCCCGTCGAAGCGCAAAAAGCCTTCGCTCGCCTGCGCGACCGAAACGCGCCCATCATCTTCGTTGGTCCGCGCTTCAATCTAACCGCCATGCGCTCGCACGAGTGGCTCGCCTGCCGCGTCGGCTTCGAGCCGCTCGTCGCCCTCATGCTGGCGCATCTGCTGGTCCAGGAACGCAGTGGGGCGCAGTGGAACTCAATCAAATCCATCGAGCCACTGACAGCGGCGCTGGAGAGATTTGACCTCACCGACGCCGAGCGCAAAACAGGCGTATCGGTGCGCCGCCTGCGCGAGGTGGCAAAGATGATAACCAGTAGGGGCGGGGCGTCTCTGCCAGCCCCGCAAAGCGTCTTGTGCTTGGGCGGACGCGGACGGCTGCCCGACCAGTGGGCTATCGTCGCCCTCAACGCGCTGCTGGGCAACATCGGCAAAGAAACAGGCGGGCTGACGCCTCTCCCTGATATGACCTTCGCCTCGACGGTGGGAGGGGCTGGCAGGGACGCACCGCCCCTGCGTCACGTAGAAGACTTGATTGCGCGCGGGCGCGACGTTGAAACTTTCATCCTCGTCGGCGTCAACCCCGCCTTCACCAGCCCCGCCCCTGCCCGCTGGCGCGATGCACTCAAGCGCGTGAAGAACGTCGTGTGCCTGACGAGTCTGATGGACGAGACGGCGATGTTCGCTGACATTGTGTTGCCTTTGGCGATGCCCGCCGAGCGCGAAGACGCTTATCTCACGAACGCAACGGGAACGCCCGAAGTTGTGCAAGCCGCTCTGCCGACGCCTACGGGCGTGGTCTCGCCCGCAACCCTGGCACTTGAACTGGCGCAGCGGCTGAACGTGCCGCGCGAGGTCTTCCCGTGGAACACATTGGCGGAGGCAGCAAAAGATGTGACGATTCGCCAACCGCCCAATGACGCATTACGCATGACGCATCAAGCGATTGATTGGACGCCGCCCAAGTTCCGCGATGGCACATTCCATCTGCTGCTGGAAACGCCTGTCACGCTGCCGCGCGCGGAAGGGGCGCACCTGCCTTATCTGCTGACGACAGTGGGACCGCACCTGCGCGAGTGGTGGACGACGTGGGTAGAAGTCAATCCCGAAACCGCCCACCGCTTGCACCTGCACGACAAAGATGAGGTCATCGTCGAAAGCCAAGCCGGCGCGATTCGCGCGCGCGTGAAAACGTTCCCCGGCGTGCCGCCGGACGCCGTGTGTCTGCCGCTGGGCTTGGGGCACCGCCTCGGCGCGTTCGCGCAACAAGAGGGCGGCAACCCAGCGGAACTGGTCGAGTTACAGCAAGACGAACAAACCCGCGTGCCGCTGTGGGACGCGCAGAAGGTCAACATTCGGAGGGTGTAACATGCCGCGTTGGGGGATGGTCATAGACTTAGACAAATGCACGGGTTGTCAGGCGTGCGTGGTGGCGTGCGCCGCCGAGACGAACGCGCCGCTGGGCAGCCCCGACATCGCCGCCATGGGGCGCATCATTCGCTGGTTGCAAATCCTCCCTAAAATCGAGGGCGAATATCCGTATATCACGGCGGACATGATGCCGATTATGTGCCAGCAGTGTGAGGCGCCGGCGTGCACTTACGTCTGCCCCGTCGCGGCAACTTACCGAAACCACGAGGGCACCGTCGCGCAAATCTATTGGCGTTGCATCGGCTGCCGCTACTGCGTCAACGCCTGCCCCTACACGCTCAAGTGGTTCAACTGGTGGAAACCTGAGTGGCCAGGCGAGACAGCGCAAGCCACCAATCCCGACGTGGAACTGCGCGACAAAGGCGTGACGGAGAAGTGCTGTTTCTGCCACCACCGTCTGCAAACCGCCAAAGAAAAAGCGCGCGCGGAAGGACGCACGGTGCGTCCCGACGAATACATCCCCGCGTGCGTTGAAGCCTGCGCGACGCGGTGCATTGTGTTCGGCGACCTTGACGACCCCGACAGCGAAGTATCGCGCCTCGCGCGCAGCCCGCGCGCGTTTCATCTGTTGGAGGAACTCGGCACGAAGCCGAAGGTGACGTATTTGAAGTCACGATAACGTTCGGGAGGGCAACGCTCCAGCGGAGCCGACGGGTTCAGCCAACGGTTCGGCAGGAGCCTCACCCTCCCATCGGTGAAGGAATCATCTATGTCACCAAGGGGACACTACGCTGGATGAAAATCGTCCTCGTCCTCGTCGTCGGTCGTTTGTGAGTTCGAGGACGACGACGAGGACGAGGACGATTTTCGAGGGAAGACACGCAGCATGAAAAAAGGCTGGTTGTTGGGATTGAATGTCACACTGCTGTCAGTCGTGGTCCTTGTTCAGGGGCAAGCAGGCACGGAGGCGCCGCCGACGGGGTGGACGGTGACGCCGACCCTGCGCACGCGCATTGAATCGTGGCGGTGGTTCGACCCTGGCAATCCGCCGGTGGGCAAAGATAATCGTTACGTTTTTATGGGGCAAATCCTCCGCGTTCCTGTTGCCAAGCAGGGCAAGAAAACCGATGCGTTGGTGGAACTCGCCGTGCCGATGTTGTTCGCCCTGCCCAACGACGCGGTGGCGGCACCGCCGCAGGGGCAGTTGGGCATGGGGGCGTCTTACAAAGCCGCGAACGATGGGCAATACGTCGGCGTTTTCTTCAAGCAAGCCGCGCTGACGTTCAAGGGCGCGTTGGGCGAGAACACCCATCTGAAGGTGGGACGGTTTGAGTTCAACGAAGGCGTGGAGTTCATGACCGGCGATCCCACGCTCGACTGGATAAAGCGTGAGCGCATCGGGTATCGGCTCATCGGCAACTTTGGGTTCTCGCACGTCGGGCGCAGCGCAGACGGCGTGCACGTCTCGCGCAACACAAAAGGCTCCAACCTCACGTTCGTGGCAGCGCGCCCAACGGTCGGTGTGTTCGACCTCGACGGCAACAAGGGGATTGACGACGTGGGTTACGTTTATCTGGGTCTGACGCACAAGGGCAGCCCCACGACTTACGACGGGCGCCTGTTCTACATCCTATACAAAGATGACCGGCGCTTGGCGAAGGTGGACAACAGCGGCGGCGCGTCGGGCACCGGCGACATCAGCATTTCCACCTTCGGCGGGCACTACGCGAGGAAATTGGGCAAGGCGGACGTGCTCTTGTGGGGGGCGGTGCAGCGTGGCGACTGGGGCGCACACGACCACAAGGCGTCGGCAGTCAACCTCGAATTCGGCTACCAGCCGACCATGAAGGGCCAGCCGTGGATTCGCATCGGCACCTTCCGCAGTTCGGGTGACAGCGTCGGCACGGACGGCAAGCATGAGACGTTCTTCCTGATCCTTACAACGCCCCGCCTTTACGCACGATTTCCGTTCTTCAATCAGATGAACTTGCGAGACGACTTTGTGATGCTGATACTGCGCCCCAACCCCAAAACGGTCGCGCGCCTCGACCTGCACCGCCTGCGGCTGGCGGACGCCGGCGACCGCTGGTATTTGGGGGGCGGCGCGTTTCAGCAAGGCACGTTCGGCTACGCGGGCAGACCCAGCGGCGGCAACCGCGACCTGGCAACCCTGCTGGATGTGAGCGTGGACTATAAACTGACGGCGCACACCACCGTCACCCTCTACCTCTCCCGCGCCATCGGCGGTAAAGTCGTCAGCGCGATTTATCCGAACGGACGCCGCGCGAGTTTGTTCTACGTGGAAGTGATGAATAGATTCTAAAGGGGGCAGGAGTGACGCAGGATCGCTACCGCCAGTGATTGAGGATGTGAACCTCGTTGACAACGGGCAAACCCGCAGCGAGGAGGTTGCCGATAGCGCGGACAATATCTGGCTTAGTCATGTCCTTGCAAATGATGACCACATGACCCGCCTGCGTGAGCAGAATGATCAGGTTGTCGTCATCAGAGCAATCATCAAGGTAGATGGTGAGAGACATGTTCAATCGAGTTGATAAGCAAACTCTTCGACAAGGATGCGCTTTTCCTCTTCGGTATCGGCTTCGACGATATCTTTATGGACAATATAGTAGTGCATCGCCTCCAGGACGGCTTCCAGAGGCAAGCCCCGGTTCTTGGCGGTCTGTTCAGGGGTTTCGTGCTCCGCGCGCATGGCGGCAATCACGTGCCAGACCGTCATGTTGCGTCCTTTAATCCACAACTGTTTTTGCCACTTGTGAGGGCGGGCTTCCAGATGCTTGTAGGTGGAGCAGTGTTCGCACATAAACTTACCTCCTCTCCCCGCAGGGGTGAGCCACATAGCCAGTATAACTTTAAGAAAGGCAGGGTGCAAGCGAAATGAGCCGAGACATTGACGCTGAAGTTCTTCATCCCGTGACCACGCCACCCAGTCGCGCTTACCGCGTGACGTGCGTGCTGTTGGCGTTCGTGCTGCTGTGGTCGCTGGTGGCGTGGGCGTGGCAGATTCGCCACGGCTTGGGCGTGACGGGACTCAATGCGCCCGTGTTCTGGGGGCTATATCTCGTCAACTTCGTCTTCTTCATCGGCATCTCCCATGCAGGCACGTTGATTTCCTCGATCCTGCGCCTGACGAACACGTGGTGGCGGCGTCCCTTCACGCGGCTGGCGGAAGCCATCACTGTCTTCAGCCTCCCCTTCGGCGCGTTCAGCGTGATTGTGGATTTGGGGCGTCCCGACCGCATGTTGAACGTGGTGAAGTATCCTCACTTCACCTCGGCGATTCTGTGGGACGTGGTGTGCATCACCACGTATTTGGTGACATCGTGTCTTTACTTCTACCTCGCCCTCGTTCCCGACATCGCCGTGTGCCGCGACCGCGTGACAAACGCTTCATCGTGGCGCAAGAAACTTTATCATGTCCTCGCCTGCGGCTGGACCGGCACCGACAAGCAGCACAGAACGCTGGACAGACTCATGACCGGCATGAGCATCTTCCTGTTCGCGCTGGTCATCTCCGTCCACACCAACGTCTCCTTCGTGTTCGGTATGACGACGAAACCGGGCTGGCATTCGACC
>JANWYM010000208.1 GCA_025055355.1 Abditibacteriales bacterium | reverse complement strand
AAGGCTGAAGGCATACAACCCGAACGTCAAGGTCATCGCGGTTGAGCCAGATGCCCCCCTACACGGTTTGGAAGGTCTCAAATACATGCCGACTGCCATCAAACCGGGCATTTACGATGAGAGGCTGCACGACGAGAAAATCAACGTGGCAACGGAGGACGCTTACGAGATGTCAGAGCGTTTAGCGCGGGAGGAAGGAATGCTCGTTGGTCACTCCGCCGGCGCGGCGATGTGGGCGGCGCTGAGGGTTGCCGAGCGGTTGACCGAGGGCGTGGTGGTCACGATCTTCCCGGATGGCGGAGACCGGTATCTAAGCACGATACCCCGATAAAGGCATCCGAGGATTCCAGTATTCGCGTCACAACGGAAACACCTAAACACCCGAATACTCGAATACCCAGATACCCAAATATCATGAAGTTGCTGCATCTCATCCGCACCCTCAACGACGATACGGCGGCGCGGGTCATCGCCGCGCAGAAAGACGAGCATGAAGTCGCCGTGATTCTGCTACACGATGCGGTGCTCTCGCCGCCGTCGTGGGGGGTGCCGACTTATGCCAGCGCCGCCGACGTGCAGGCGCGCGGCATCTCCACCGACCTACCGCTGGTGGACTACGACAAAATCGTGCAGATGACGTTTGAGTATGATAAAGTAACGGTTTGGTAACTGCAGCGGCGGTTCGCGGATGGCGCGGATGACATCTCCAACGCTGGGCTTCCGTTGTCGCATCATCCGTCTCATCTGTGAACAGCCATTGACCACTGACCGTGAAAAGGAGGGACACCACATGGCTGATTATGCTCGTCCAGAAGTGTTGGTGAGCACAGAATGGGTCGCGCAACATACAGACGACCCGACGATCCGGCTGGTGGAGGTAGACGTGGACACCTCCGCCTACGACCAGGGGCACATCAAAGGTGCCATCGGTTGGAACTGGACCACTCAGTTGTGCGACCAGGTGCGCCGTGACATCCTCACCAAAGAGCAGTTTGAGAAACTGATGAGTGAGTCAGGCATTGCGAACGACACGACCGTCGTCCTCTACGGGGACAACAACAACTGGTTTGCTACTTACGCCTTCTGGCAGATGGTCTATTGGGGACACCCCGACGACAAACTCAAAATCATGAACGGCGGGCGACAGAAGTGGATTGCCGAGGGGCGCGAGTTGGTCAAGGAGGTGCCGACCTATCCCCAGACGCATTACCGAGCCGCGTTCCCCGATGACAACGTGCGGGCGACGAAGGAGCATATCTTCAAAGCCATTGTCGAAAAGAACGTTCCCCTCGTGGACGTGCGCTCGCCGCAGGAGTTCACAGGCGAAATCCTCGCCCCACCCGGCTTGCAGGAAACGGCGCAGCGGGGCGGACATATCCCCGGAGCCATCAACATCCCGTGGGGTATGGCGATGCGCGAGGACAATACTTTCAAGTCGGCGGACGAACTCAAAGCCCTTTATGAAGGCAGGGGTGTGACGCCGGGCAGTGAAGTCATCGCCTACTGCCGCATTGGAGAGCGCTCGTCGCACACCTGGTTCGTGCTAAAATATCTCTTGGGCTATCCGAAGGTGCGCAACTACGACGGGAGTTGGACGGAATGGGGTAACCTCGTCGGTGCGCCCATCGAGAAGCCGTAGATGTTGGATGGTTAAGGTGGTTGGGTGGTTGGGCAGTTAGGGTGGTTAGAGGATGAGGTGGTTCAATTTTCCCAACCGCCCCCACCACCTTTGGAAGCTATGCCCAGATTCATCTCCGCACACATCATCGCCTGCATGACGCGGCAGCAGGTCGAGCAGTTGGTCAAGCGGTTCGTGGAGGAGTCCAGCGACGGGGTGCGGAACCTGCGCGTGCAATGCGATACGGTGTTGGGGCGCATGGTCTGCGAGTGGGAAGCGCCCGACAGCGACACGCTGATAGATTGGCTCGAAGCCCGCAACGTTAGGTTTCGCGGTAGCGGCGAGTGGATGATGCGGGTGCAGATCGAAGCCGTGGACGGCAAGGTGACGACAGTGGGGTGATCCACAATGGCGGACAAAACGATTGACATTCGCGGGCAGACGTGCCCCGTGACCCTCATTCTAACGCGGCAGGCGTTGAACGAACTCCGCGCCGGGCAGACGCTGGAAGTCCTCGCGGACTATAAACCAGCGGTGGAGACGACGATTCCCGGCTACTGTGAGAAGAAGGGTTATCCGATTGAGACCATCGCTGAAGGGGAGAACCAGTGGCGATTAAGGATTGAAAAAAGAGAGCCATAATCACTCGTGCGGACTGTTGTGATACAAGCGCCACGCCACAGATGCGAGCGGAGCGATTGTTGAATGTGGTGAGTGAGCAGGTTGGCACGTTGGCACGTTGACGACCAGAGTGGCGCGGTCGTCGTCGGTATGAGCCGCTGCGTGACTTTTGGACAAGTTCGACGTTCCAACCCGACCACCTGCCGGCGTGAGAATGAAAGTATGATTGACGACACCTGGTATCATCGTCCCCCTGACGTTCCCGACCGCACCTCAGCGGGTGGCGTGGTCGTCCGACGGCAGGACGGGCGCGTCTACGTGGCGTTGGTGCAGGAGGGCGACTTGCCCGCTTACGTTCTGCCCAAAGGCGGAATTGAAAAAGGTGAGGACTTGGAGGAGACGGCGCGGCGGGAGATCGCGGAGGAGGCGGGGCTGTCCAACCTCACGCTCGTGGCGAAGTTAGGGACGCGGGAGCGGTTGAGTTACGATCGGCAAGAGTGGATTACGGCGCACTACTTTCTGTTCGTCACGGACCAAGTGGACGGCACGCCGACGGACAGGGAAACGGCATACCGCTTGCACTGGTTTCCCCTTGACGACCTGCCGCCGATGTGCTGGCGGGAGCAGAGAGAGCTGATTGAGACGAACCGCGAGAGGATCGTAGAACTGGTGGAGCGCCGACGTCCTGTCGGCACTTGGCAGGCTGGAAGCCTGCGCTCCGGTGGTGAGAGGTGATTGAATTTGTTCGGTTGGAGCAAAGAACAGGTCGAGCGTTACAGTCGGCACATTATCTTGCCCGAGGTGGGCGGCAAAGGGCAGAAGAAAATCAACGCGGCGAAGGTGTTCCTCGTCGGCGCGGGCGGGTTGGGTTCGCCGGTGGGGTTGTATCTGGCGGCGGCGGGCGTGGGGACGATTGGCATTTGCGACGCGGACGCGGTAGACTTGAGCAACCTGCAGCGGCAGATTTTGCACCGCACCGAAGATGTCAGCCGTCCCAAAGTGTTCTCCGCCAAGCGGACGATGGAAGCCCTTAATCCCGACACGAAGGTGATCCCTTATCAAACGCGATTGACTTCGGAGAACATTCTCGACCTCATCAAAGATTACGATATCGTCGTGGACGGCAGCGACAACTTCCCGACGCGTTATCTGGTCAACGACGCCTGTGTGTTCGCCCGCAAGCCGCTCGTCAGCGGCGCGGTGTTCCGCTTCGACGGGCAGGCGACGACCATTGTGCCTTATGAGACGCCCTGCTATCGCTGCCTGTTTGAGACCCCTCCGCCGCCGGGCATGGTGCCGTCCTGTCAGGAGGCGGGCATCTTAGGTTCCGTCGTCGGCGTCATCGGAACAATTCAGGCGACCGAAGTGCTCAAACTCATCCTCGGCAGAGGCAACGGGCTGAAAGGCAAGTTGCTCCTGTTCGACGCGATCGAGATGGACTTCCGCAAGGTCAAGGTGCGCCGCAACCCGCAGTGCCCCGTGTGTGGGGAGAAGCCGACGATCACCGAGTTAATTGACTACGAGCAGTTCTGCGCCCTCCCTGTTTAGTGGGGTTGGTGGTTAGATAGTTCCGCGATGTCACCACTTAACCGCCCGCTATGCGGTTGGTGTCGGTTGTTGGGTCGCCTTGCCGCAGCGGGGACAGAACTGAGCGTCAGAGGGAAGAATCTGCCCGCACGCGCTGCAATGCGGAACGGTCGGCGTGGAACTGGGCAGGCGGGTGCCGCACTTGACGCAGAAGGAGTGCCCACCGGGGTTGACGGTGTTGCACTTGGGGCAGCCGACTGAGATCGGCACGCTGACCTTGCGCCGTTTGCCGGTGGCTTCCGCCACGTAATCCTCAATGACCCGCCACGCGTCCTTGATAAGTCTCTGCTGGTAGTAAAAACCGTATCCGGCTGTCGCCAATGTGGGTATCACAGCGGGCGCCCATGGGCGGAGGCGCGTCGCCGCCATGACGATAATGCTGCCGGCGGTCAACTTGTCTATCCATTGCCCGGAGCCCACGGAGGCCTCAAAGCCCTCGGTTGTCGCCGAGAGTTTCACTGTCAGAGCGTAGCATGTGCCTAACACCATGCGGGCGAGCGACTGGCGACGCCCCTGAACGGTGATGAGGTTTTTGCCCTCCTGAAGAATCTGTATCTCCAAACCGCGCTCTTCCATCCAATTCCCCAGACGCTGTGCCAATCCCTGCAAGTCAGTTTTTTCGACGGCATAAGTGCGCGTTTGCATATCAGTCTCCCTCGAAAATGGTCGTCGTCCCCCTCGTCGTCTTCGTTTTCAAACCTCAAAGGCGACGGCGATGAGAACATGGATGATGCCTCCGAAAATGCCTGTCATGCGAAAACGCTTGCCACGACACCCCCTCATTCAAACGATTTTGGCGGTGCCGCATTGCGGGCAGAACGCGTATTCCGCTTCTAAAGAGGCGCCGCAGTGGCGGCAGGAGAGGGGCTGAGGGCTGCGCGCCACGAGGCGCGCCCCGCACCTGTGGCAGAACGCCGCCTGCGGCGCGACCTTCACGCCGCAGTGGGAGCAGGCGTAGGGCGAGGTGACGATGTCATACTCGGACGCGGCATAGGAACGCAGCAGCGCCTCATACGCGCCGCTGTACGCCCACTCCAGAACCTCCTTGGCGCGCACGGCTAAAAACGGGTGGGTGCGGTTCATGAGCTGCAGCAACTTGTAGAGTTTGTTGAGGTCGTCTTTTTCCAAATCTCTGAGTTCATCGGCTTGCTGCAAGAAGGATTCGCGGTCCAATTTCTCACCGAGCGTATGGCTGCCCCCTGCCAACTTCATGTTGATGGATACGACCGTATCGGGATCTTGCACGACCAGCAGTTCGGCGCGGTCCGCGCTGGTTTCGGCTTTGCGCATCCATTCCAACAGCGGAATGAGCAAACCACGACTGATGAGTAGCCCCGCTCCCAACGTGAGTTGACCGATGATGGTGAGGAGGTTCGCCAGCGATTGCGCCACGGTTAGGTAGAGCACATGACCGCACTTGATATGCCCCAACTCGTGCCCGATGACGCCCATCAGTTCCTCTTCCGTCAGCAAGTCCACAATCCCCGTCCACAGCACGATAAACGGCTTTTCTGAGCCGAAGGTATGTGCGTTGGGCTGCGGGTTCTGTTTCAGGTAAAGGGCGGGTTCTGGCATGTCCAAAATGGCGCAGGCTTCCCGAAGCAGCGCGTGAATCTCTGGGCATTGACGCGGCGTGACCTGCACGCTGTCGGCGATGTTCTGGATGTGTAGATAACGCTCGAACCCGTGCTCAAACAGGAAGCGGAAAATCGGTTCAAGCCCCGGCGCTTTTTTCAGCGTTTGCATCGCCAGCCGGTCGCCAGGATGCTGGAAGTCTTTCGCTTGCAGCCCCCGCAAACGCACCCGCTCTCGTTTCCCTATCTCTGGCACGAGCCCTCCCCCCTCCTATTGACGCTGCTCGATTCAGATTATAGCATGGCACCAGGGGCAAAACAACTTGACAATCTAAACTTTTGCGTTTCGCGCCTCTCTCCCTTCCCACTCCAAGAAGAGATCATTGCGAGCGAAGCGAAGCCATCCCCTCCGCTGCAGCCATCTCCTCCGCAGGGGACTCCCTCGCTGCGCTCGCAGTGACGTTTTTACGCGGAGGGCATGGCTTCGCCCCGCTCGCGATAACAAGCATTTAGGGAAGAAGCCCCTCACGCAGTCGCTCCCGAACCATGTCGGGGCTCATCATCAACCCCCACCAGGAAGAAACGCCCTAAAACGCAACGAACGCTCACAAACCTGTTATCTGCGCCACGTGCTGCCCTTCTATCATCCCCTGCACGAACTCCGCAACGCGGGTGACGGCTTCCTCCACGAGTTGCTGTCCTTTTTCGACGGTAGCGTGGGTGGGGTCTTTGTCCTCTTGGTCGTGCATCGCGTCGTGCCGCACGTTTTCGGGGAAGACGGCGAGGGCGAAAGCGGTCTCGAACTCCTGCGCGTGTCCGGGCATACGGTCGGTGTCCAGGACGGCGTTGGCAACTGCGCGGGGGATCAAGTCCCAATAGGAGTGGAAGTGGAGGTTGGTGCCAGGATACATGGCTGCAAAGTAACGTTTCCACTGGTTGAGGACGCCGTTGACGGGGGCGACGTTGCCGCCGTGTCCGTTGAGGATGAGGACGTTCTTGAGGCCATGCCGCACCAAACTTTCCACCGCGTCGAACAGGACCGCCAGCCACGAGCCGGGCTTAGCGGTGAGGCTGCCGGGATGCATCATGTGATGCTCGGAGATACCGATCGCCATCGGCACAGCGACGACGACTTGCGGATACAAACGTAACGCGGCTTCGCGGGCGACGTGAGTGGATGAGGCGATGTCATGCTCCATCGCCAGATGCTCGAGGTGCTGCTCGATGCTTCCCACCGGGATGATAGCGGCTTTGAACTTCCCCGCCGCGAGAGCCTCCCGAAACTCTCGGCGGGTCAACTTGTTCAGCATGACTTCCCGTTCGGGCATGAAGCATCCTTCCCTTTGACAGGATGAACCGGATAAACAGGGTGCATTTTATCCTGTCAGATCCTGTCGGGGCTGTCTACTCCCGTCGCAACTGTCGCAGCTCGGCGAGAATGGCGTCCAGCCGTTCGATGACAGCTTGCAACTCCGATGAGGGGATAGGGGCGCGTTGCGGTGTGGGACGGTCGAACACCTGGGCGCACAGGGCCGGTCCGAACGTCATCACCAGCGACGAAATGGCTTTGCCTACGTCCGTGCGGGCGAAGATGTCGGCGTAGCCGACGGAGGCACAGGTGGAGATGTAGTAGAGCGCATCCCAAAAGGTTTTGACCCTCGGGTTGACCGATGACTCGACCACGAAGAATAGAACCGAACTGCCAATCAGCAGAGCCGCCAGCGTCTCCAGCGGGTTCTGCTCCACTACATCAGCGACTTTGTCCTCCCACGCTCTACGCCGACGCAGCCACGCAGCCAGCATCTCCGGCGGAGACACAAGGGGCGGAAGGAGTTCAGGATTGA